>JAUIJW010000105.1 GCA_030431085.1 Bacteroidia bacterium | reverse complement strand
TTAATAAATTTTTTAAACTTTATAAATATTGGTGTTTTAGCTTTTTGGTTGGCTGTAGTGATTGCCGTGAGTTCAAGTTTTGAAATGAACCCCTCTAAAATTTTAAACTATTTTATTATTGTAATTGTATCTTTTTTAGTCACAGATTTATTTAAAATATTAGCTGCAAAACAATTGAAGAAAAAATTAACACCAGTTGTGCTAAAAAAAATTCGATTAGGTATCGGGGTGTTTTTTGTGATTTTTGGAATTATTTTGGCAGTTAAGCGATATATACCCCAAGAAACCATTGAAAGAATTGATGATGTGATTTTAAATGTAAATTAAATTATTTACTGTCAATTTTTAAATTGTATTTCTGAGCAACTTCTTGAAACATATCAAGTTTACCTTCATTCTTTAAATCGTTATACATAAAGCCAATTTTTTTAGCGGCATCTGCACGATAAGGTGAATTTAGTTTAGTGTAAATGGTATAGGCATGAATAAGGTTATCGAGCCCTTCTTTTTGTTTGCCATTGGTATATAATATAAGCCCTATACCATAATAACCTTCAGGATCTTCTGGGTAAATGTCAATAAATTTTCGATAGTATTTAATGGCTTCTTTGTATTCTTTTTTCAGGTTATAGGCTAGTGCAATATTCATTAAAGGCATTCTGCCTTGTGGATTAATTTCTAATGACTTTTTATAAGCTTCAATAGCTTTTTGATATTGGTTAGTTTTTCGGTAAGACACACCAAGATTATCCCAGGCAAAAGCAAATTTAGGATCAATATTGATCGCTTTACTAAACTTTTCTATAGCGCCTTCATAGTTTTGTTCTTCCATGTATTCCATGCCATCATCGTAAGCCAGTTGCGCCAACACGTTTTTTGATGTAGCATGTTTAAAGTTCGTATTTTCTGTAAAAGCCACTTGGTTTAGCGCCTTACAATGTTCAACGAGGTAGGCTTCAACTTTCTTGTAAGCCTCAATATCTACTTGTATTTCAGAAGTATTATTTTCATTAATGCTTACATCTGTATTAAGTTCTTTAACGATGGCATTGGCCACACAATTTTTAATGGCTTTGTTCTTGTGTTCTTGATTAGAATCAATGGTTGAGATACATTTACAGGCTTCATCAGCTATAGCTTTAACAATTGTTTCGCTTTTTTGCTGACTGTAAACCGTGCCAGTAATTAATATAATAATAAGTGCTTGAACTAATTTCATGATGATTTTTTTAAATACCAGTACTTCCAAACCCCCCGCTACCTCTATCTGTATGATCTAAGTTGTTTACCTCTTGCCAAGTAATTTGCTCATATTTTGCAATAATTAATTGCGCAATACGATCACCATCTTTAATTATAAAATCTTCTTTGGATAGGTTAACTAGAATAACGCCAATTTCTCCTCGATAATCTGCATCAATCGTGCCAGGGGCATTCAACACAGTAATGCCATATTTTGCCGCCAACCCACTTCTTGGTCTTACTTGAGCTTCGTAGCCATTGGGTAGTGCCATAAATAACCCCGTTGGAATAATAGTTCGTTCTAATGATTTTAAGGTTACATTATATTTTAAATTGGCTTTTAAATCCATTCCGGCAGAGGCAATGGTCTCATAATTAGGAATAGGATGCTTAGATTTATTGATGATTTTTACCGTCATTTTTTTAATAAAAATTGTATTTCCTTTTTTTCTTTGTACAAAAGAAATGTGATGAATGTTATTATAAACAGAAAAGATACTAAAATATTACCTCGAAGATAAATAAAAGATATGGTACTTAAAATTAACCCGAAAAAAAGGTAGGTCATTATCTGTTTAACAGGGTATTTAATAAGGTAGTGCTTTTTACCATAAAAGTAAGATATGATCGCCATAAAACTGTATGTGGCAAGTGTAGCCCAAGCAGATGCAATAAACCCTATAAGAGGTACAAATGTAATATTTAAAATAATGGTAAGTACTGCGCCTAAAACCGAAAAATACATGCCATACCTTGTTTTATCTGTTAATTTGTACCATATAGATAAATTATTATAAATACCTAAACACAGGTTGGCCAATAAAATGATTGGTACGATATAGAGCCCTTTAAAATAGGATGAATCACCTAATAATAAGCCAGCAAAAAAGTCTATAAAAAGTACCACTATCAGCATAAACAACACACCAATAATGGTGAACCATTTCATAATTTTTGCATAGGTTTCTTTAGCATTAGATTTATGAGATTGGTTGAAAAAGAAGGGTTCAGCGCCAAGCCTAAATGCCATTACGTAAAGAGTCATAAATACGCCTAATTTATAACAGGCCGCATAAATACCCATTTGTTCTTTTCCTAAATATTTTGTGAGTAAAAGTTTATCTAAATTTTCGTTGGTAACAAAAGCCAAACTTCCTACCATGATAGGTAATCCATAATTCAGCATTTTTTTCCATAGTTGTTGATCAAATTGTAGTTTAAATTTAAAAATTATGGGTAATAGCAGTATAAAAGTGGTTATACTCGCCATTAAATTGGCTATAAAAATATAGACCACCAGGGCATGATCATTAAAATGTTCTTGTATCCATATGGGTAGGTCGTTAGTGCCATCTAACACATTTGGAATATACCATAAGAAAAAGATGTTAAAAATAGCGTAAATACCAATGTTTAAAGTTTTATAAAATGCAAACTTTACAGGTTTATTCATTACCCTTAGATAGGCGTAAGGAATTACAACCAAAGTGTCAAATACAGTTACTAAAATTAAGATCCTTAAATATAGAACTTCAGTAAAACCAAAGTATTCCGCTATAACATTGCTATTAATAAGCATTATTATTAGAAACAAAAGTGTTGTTAATAAAATGCTTATGAACGATGTTGAAACTACCTTTCCTTTTTCTTTTTCTTTAGTGAAAAACCTAAAAAAGGCAGTTTCCATACCATAAGTTAGTATGGCATTAAAGTAGGCTGCATATACGAAGAAAATGGTGTTTTCGGCATATTTATCTGCGCTTAAGGTTTTAGTATGAAGTTTAACCAATAAAATATTGATGGCTCTAGGCAAAACGGCAGCAATTCCGTAAATAATGGTGTCTTTAAAAAACCGTTTTAATGTGCTCAAGATTATAAAATTCTCATGGTTCCAACAAAAATAGAATTTATGCTTTATAAAAAGAAAGAAGTGTAGATTTTTTAAGAGTTAATCAATAAAAAAGCCAAAACGTTAGTTCTGGCTTTTAAGTAAATTGGTATAATGATGATGTTTACACGACACCTTGAGCAAGCATGGCATCTGCAACTTTAACAAATCCGGCAATATTGGCTCCTTTAACATAGTCTATATAGCCAGAATCATCTCTACCAAATTCAATACATTTATCATGAATATTACTCATAATCTGTTTTAGTTTGGCATCAACTTCTTCACGGGTCCAGTTTAATCTTAATGAGTTTTGGCTCATTTCTAAACCTGAAGTAGCAACACCACCAGCATTAGAAGCTTTTCCAGGGGCAAATAAAATTTTAGCTTCATGAAAGGCTAAAATAGCTTCTGGGGTAGAAGGCATATTAGCTCCTTCGCTTACACAAATACAGCCATTAGCTAATAGCATTTTGGCATCGTCTCCGTCAAGTTCATTTTGAGTAGCACAAGGTAAAGCAATATCGCACTTCTCATGCCAAGGTGTGGCGCCGGCCACAAATTTAGCCTTTGGATATTGTTCTACATATTCACTAATTCTAGCCCTTTTTACATTTTTAAGGTGCATTACAAATTTTAATTTTTCGGTATCGATACCTTCTTCATCAAAGATATAACCTGAAGAATCTGACATAGTTACAACTTTACCACCTAACTGTAAGGCTTTTTCTGTAGCGTATTGTGCTACGTTTCCAGACCCAGAAACTAAAACGGTTTTACCTTCAAAGCTATTGTTGATGGTTTTTAACATGTTTTCTGCAAAATATACATTACCATAACCTGTAGCTTCTGGTCTAATTAATGAGCCACCCCAAGACATGCCTTTACCTGTTAAAACACCAGTAAATTCATTTTTAAGTTTTTTATATTGGCCATATAAGTATCCTATTTCTCTTCCGCCAACACCTATGTCACCAGCAGGTACATCGGTATTTGGACCAATATGACGGTGTAATTCACTCATGAAACTTTGACAAAAGCGCATGATTTCATTATCTGATTTTCCTTTAGGGTCAAAATCTGCTCCACCTTTTCCACCACCCATCGGTAATGTAGTCAAGCTATTTTTGAACACTTGTTCGAAAGCCAAAAACTTAAGAATACTCATGTTTACCGTTGGGTGAAATCTCAATCCTCCCTTGTACGGTCCGATGGCAGAATTCATCTGAATTCTATATCCACGATTGACTTGAATTTCACCTTGATCATCTACCCAAGGCACCCTAAAAGTTATGGCACGCTCTGGCTCTACCATACGCATTAATATATTTTTACCATGATAAATATCTTGAGTAATAATATAAGGAATAACAGTTTCTGCTACTTCTTGAACAGCTTGTAAGAACTCAGGTTCATGACCATTTCGTCCTTTAACTTCATCCATAAAGTCTTGAATAATTTTTGACTCCATAATTTTTGGTATGTTAAATTGTTAATTTTTAAAATTAAAGCTACAAAAATACTCAAATTATTAAAATCACTCTATTTTTAGAAGAATATTTTTTCAATTAAAAAATTGATGAAAGAGGATGTAAATAGAGCCTTAATTTTATCAGGAATTCGGTTAAAATAATGTAAATTTGCCCTCTAATTTTGGTGTCATAATGAAGAATAAAATTCAAGAATTATTAGAAGAAGTACAGCAATTTAATGCCAATGCTTTGGATGATATAGAGGCTTTTAGAATTAAATTTTTAGGTAGTAAAGGTATTGTTAAAGAGTTGTTTGCAGATTTTAAACAGGTAGAGGCCGCTTCTAAAAAAGAGATAGGCCAAGCGTTAAACGAATTGCGAACTCAAGCTACAGAAAAGGTAAACGCACTAAAAAGTAGCTCATCGCCACTGAATAAACAACCCAAAGAAGAAATAGATTTTACTAGACCAGAACAACCTGTTAGTTTAGGAGCCAGACACCCTATTTCTATTGTGAAAAATCAAATTATAGATGTATTTTCAAGAATTGGGTTTACGGTTTCTGAAGGACCAGAAATTGAAGACGACTGGCATAATTTCACGGCCTTAAATTTACCAGAATATCACCCTGCTAGAGATATGCAGGATACCTTTTTTATAGAAAAAGATCCAGATGTTTTATTGAGAACACACACATCATCTGTGCAGGTACGCTATATGGAAGAACATAAACCTCCCATTAGAACTATATCGCCTGGTAGAGTGTTTAGAAATGAAGATATTTCTGCACGAGCCCATTGTATTTTCCATCAAGTAGAGGGCTTGTATATTGATACCGATGTTTCTTTTGCCGATTTAAAGCAAACATTATTGTATTTTACTAAAGAAATGTTTGGTAAATCTAAGATTAGATTGCGACCATCGTATTTTCCATTTACAGAACCTAGTGCAGAAGTAGATATATATTGGGGATTAAAAACAGAAACAGACTATCGCATTACCAAAGGTACAGGTTGGTTAGAGATTATGGGTTGCGGTATGGTTGATCCTAATGTATTGCGTAATGCGGATATAGATCCTGAAAAATATAGTGGTTTTGCATTTGGAATGGGGATTGAGCGAATTGCAATGCTATTATATCAAATTCCGGATATTAGAATGTTCTATGAAAATGATGTAAGATTTTTAGAGCAATTTAAGTCGGTAATTTAACGATTATGAAGTTAAAAGAGTTTCTCTTAAATTTAGGGTACACACCAATTAAACTCAATAAAACCAACACCAATCATTTTGAGATTAAGGTTAAAATTAATAAAATTAAGGGTAAATTTATATTAGATACAGGGGCATCGAATTCTTGCTTAGGGTTTGAAGCTATTGAGAAATTTATTTTAGAAACTCAAGATTCTGATCATAAGGCAAGTGGAGCGGGATCTAATGATTTAAAAACATTAATATCAGAGAAAAATACCATTAAAATTGGTAAATTTAAGCTTAAAAAGTATCCCTTAATTCTGATAGATTTAAAGCATGTAAATCAAGCTTTAGAATCTCAAAATGCCAATAGAGTCGATGGTATAATTGGTGCTGATATTTTAGAAAAAGGTAAAGCGATAATTGATTATAAGAAAAAGAATTTATTCCTTAAAATAAATTAAAATTAATTCTAATACTATGGGCAGTACAGATAACCGATATCATTTAAGAGGCGTTTCGGCGCAAAAAGAAGATGTGCATAATGCAATAAAAAAAATTGATAAAGGCCTGTTTCCTAAATCATTTTGCAAAATAATTCCAGATTATTTAACAAATGATGAAGAGTATTGTATCATTATGCATGCTGATGGAGCTGGAACAAAATCTTCTTTGGCCTATATGTATTGGAAAGAGACAGGAGATTTGTCTGTGTGGAAAGGTATAGCACAAGATGCCTTAATTATGAATATTGATGATTTACTTTGCGTAGGAGCTACTGATAATATTTTACTGTCTTCAACTATTGGAAGAAATAAAAATTTGATTCCTGGAGAAGTACTTTCTGCCATAATTAATGGTAGTGAAGCCTTGTTACAAGAACTCAAAAATTTTGGAGTTACTATTCACTCTACGGGAGGTGAAACGGCAGATGTGGGTGATTTAGTGCGTACCATTATTGTGGATTCTACGGTAACGGCGAGAATGAAGCGAAGCGAGGTAATTGATAATGCTAATATTCAAGCTGGAGATGTAATTGTTGGTTTAGCCTCTTATGGTCAAGCTACTTACGAAACAGAGTATAACGGAGGTATGGGAAGTAATGGTTTAACCAGTGCTAGGCACGATGTTTTTGAAAAGTATTTGGCCAAGAAATACCCTGAAAGCTTCGATGCGGCAGTTCCAGAAGATTTGGTGTATTCAGGTAAAATTAAATTAACCGATACTATTGCAGATGTAAATCTAGATGCTGGAAAATTAGTTTTGTCGCCTACCAGAACTTATGCGCCTATCATCAAAAAAATGTTAGAAAATCATCGAAAAGATATTCATGGTATGGTGCACTGTAGTGGAGGTGCCCAAACCAAGATTCTACACTTTATCGAGAAGTTGCACGTCACCAAAGATAACCTGTTCCCAATACCTCCTTTGTTCAAACTTATCCAAGAACAATCCGATACGGATTGGAAAGAAATGTACCAGGTCTTTAATTGTGGCCATCGATTAGAGATCTATACAAATCCCATGGTGGCAGAAGATCTGATGGAAATCTCACGGTCTTTTGGCGTTGATGCCCGAATAGTAGGGCGTGTCGAAGCCAGTGATTCCAAAAAATTGACGATTAGAAGTGAGTTTGGCGAGTTTGACTATTAGCACATAATATTCGTTCAATAAAGACGTTTTCTCTGTATACCTACTAGCTATGGAAAGAAAGCAATTCTTAAAAACATTGGGTGCAGGGGCGGCGTTTGCCATTACCTTTCCCTGCGTGCATGGCTGTTCCAATGAAAACGGTGATACAGGAGGCAATATTCCGGTTCCTTCAGGAGTTGATTTTACGATTGATTTAGCATCTTCCGATGCTGAAAAACTGGCTGAGAATGGTGGTTTTATTTTGAAGAATTCCGTAATTGTGGTTCGAAACCTCGAAGGCAATTTTGTTGCCGCAAGTCAGGTTTGCAGTCACGAAGGCTATGATGAGGTGCGCTTCGTAAATCGAGATGGCGGTATATTTTACTGTAATGTGCACGGCTCCCGCTTCGAACAGAACGGCAACCCTTTAAATCAGGTCGACAGC
>JAUIJW010000104.1 GCA_030431085.1 Bacteroidia bacterium | reverse complement strand
TTATCTCCATTTATACCACCTTCATAGGTTGTTTCATCAATGGTTAAAACTACATTTACATCTGGATTTAATTTTTTAAAATTATAATGTTCATCCTTTCTAGTCCATGTTTTTTCTTCAAAGAAATTTGTAGCAATAAACGAAGTGTCTTTGATGTGATAAGTCGCTTCTGGTGTGCCCGCCGGATGGCTAATAAAATACCCTCCTACCAACTTACCGTACCAGTTCCAATCATATTCTGTATCTGTAGCAGCGTGTACTCCTACAAAACCTCCTCCTGCTTGAATATATCTTTCAAAAGCAGCTTCTTGCTTTGCATTTAGCACATTACCTGTGGTACTTAAAAAAATTACAGCTGCATAATTTTTAAGAGAGTCATCTACAAAATAATTAGCATTGAAGGTGGTATCTACCTCGAAATTGTTTTCGATGCCTAATTTTTGAATGGCTTTTAAACCATCTGGTATTGAGGCATGTTTATAACCCATTGTTTTAGAAAAAACCAATACTTTAGGTTTTGAATTTTGGCTATCCGTAACACAAGATATCGCAAAAATTATTGTAAAGACAGTTAGAAATAATACGTTTTTTTTCATTTTAATTGATATAGTTTAACACTGCTTTTTTGTGGAAAATTTTAAAAATTCAACACTCAAAAAATAACAGGAATCAAATATATAAATTTATTGTGTATAGAAAACACAATAAATAAATTTAACCTCAACTAAGTTTCGAATCAGTCATCATTAATATCTATTAAACTTAAAAGGAGAGATAATAGGGTTTAAGATGCCATTGTTTTTGATAAATACACATATCCCAATCCTATAGCTAAGGCCAGGCCAAAGCTTAATAATGTGCCAATTAGAATATACTCGGTGAGCTTTCTATCTTTTGATCGAGACAAATCGCCAAATCTAAAAACTGATTTTGCTGCTATTAAAAATCCTATCGCTTGCCATTGGTTTAAAATGATAAAAAGAAACACGAACAACCGCTCTAATATACCAATGTATTTACCCGCATTCTTTAAAGAATCGCTGTAATCATCTTCCTCAATAGACCAACTATTCATAATTATTTTCATTAGAACCGAAGATACAGTGGTGATACACAAAACAGCAAGAACAAAAAGTAAAGTCTGTGGTCTCCATAAATTATCTAAATTGATTTCAATGTTTTGGTATATTAATACAATCCAGCCAATAATTAATATATGAGCCGCTTGATCAAGCAAAAAAAGTGCTTTTTCATTTATTTTATTCTCTAACAACAATTTGAAATAATCAATGATAAAATGACTGATGATACTGATAACTATGGCCAACCAATATTTTAGTTGAAACTGAAATATAATAAACAATACAAGGGCATGAATTAATATATGCACATAGAAATACGGCGACTTGAGCTTATCTTTTCTCTTGTGCAATACCCATTGGTGGGGCTGTAATAAAAAATCTCCAATTACATGGGCTAACAACAATTGTAAAACCAACATCATAATTTAGGTATTTGATTTTGATAATACTGATTAAACAACATCATTTCTTCAAAACCACCGCGTTTTAGTGCTTCACTTATACTGCTTTGAGATTTACCCAATAGACTTGCAATCTCATTTTGATTTAAACCTGGTTGTTCTAGTACTGTTTTTATTACTTGAGATACAGTACTGCTCCAATCATTGGCGGTTAACATGGCCAATCTGGTTAACACATTAAACGTTTGGTTAAAGTGAATATTAGAACTCCTTACTGCTAAGGTTTGCTTTTTTAATGCTTCGAAACACTCCCCAGAGTAAATAAAGGCAGATCCGTTTGATTCTGTAATATTATTAGACAGATAGGTTATCTCCCCTAAACCAATGGCCATCCTAACATCTAAATTTTTGATTTGCTTAATTGTTGCTTTGATATGTAAGGCACCATAAACAGCTTGGTTAACATTTAATTGTAATTGAAAACTATCACCTCTAAATAATTGCCATTGTTGTGGCTCTTCTCCATAATGATTGAGCACCTCTTTAAGATTATTAAGCCAACCTTTATCTAAAGCCTCTCTTGACTGAATAATATCTCCTGTGATTATTGCTGTAAGCATTAGTAGTGATTTAATTAAATCGTTTATTTAACCGATATTCAAATATATCGGTTTTAAACCCGATATACAAATATTTTTAAATTATCCTTACAGCTAGCCACAAAAAAAGGAGTAATTGTACAATTACTCCTCTTATCTATTTTATAGTAATCAAATCTATTTGGCTACATTCACTACTCGTGTCTCACGAATTACAGTAACCTTAACTTGACCAGGATAAGTCATATCATTCTGTATTTTCTGTGTAATATTAAATGATAACTCTGCCGCTTTAGTATCGTCAACTTTTTCACTTTCAACAATCACTCTAAGCTCTCTACCCGCTTGAATAGCATAAGCTTTTTGCACACCGTTAAATCCAAAGGCAACATCTTCTAACTCTTTTAACCTTTGTATATAAGAATCCACGACCTGACGTCTCGCACCTGGCCTAGCACCAGATATGGCATCACACACCTGAACAATTGGCGCATATAATGACTTCATTTCAATTTCATCATGATGTGCACCTATAGCATTACATACATCTGGTTTTTCTTTATATTTTTCTGCCCATTGCATCCCTAAAATAGCGTGAGGTAGCTCGGAGTCTGTATCGGGAACTTTACCAATATCATGTAATAAACCAGCTCTTTTAGCAATTTTAGGGTTTAAGCCTAATTCTGAAGCCATAACGGCACATAAATTAGCAACTTCTCTTGAGTGCTGCAATAAGTTCTGGCCATAAGATGAGCGGTATTTCATACGGCCTACGGTTTTGATCAACTCTGGATGCAAACCATGAATTCCTAAATCTATCACCGTTCTTTTACCAACTTCAATAATTTCTTGGTTAATCTCTTTACTCGTTTTTGCTACAACCTCTTCTATTCTGGCAGGGTGAATTCTACCATCGGTAACCAATTTATGTAAAGATAGCCTTGCAATTTCTCTTCTTACCGGATCAAAACATGACAAAATAATAGCTTCTGGAGTATCATCTACAATAATTTCTACTCCTGTTGTAGCCTCAATTGCTTTGATATTTCTTCCTTCACGACCAATAATTCTACCTTTAACATCGTCATTTTCAAGGTTAAATACAGACACACAGTTATCAATGGTCTGCTCTACACCTATGCGTTGTATGGTATTTAAAATAATTTTACGAGCATCTTGCTGGGCAGTTAATTTAGCCTCTTCCATCGTACTTTGAATAAAGGCCATAGCATCAGATTTAGCCTCTTCTTTTAAAGTACCTAAAAGTTCCTTTTTTGCTTCTTCTGCAGAGTATCCTGCTATAGTTTCTAGTTGCATCACTTGGTTTTGATGCATTTTATCCAGCTCTTTCTTTTTCTTTTCTAAGTATTCTAATCTATATTCTAAGTCTTTTTCTTTACCCTCTAAAGTTTTGTTTATTTTTTTATTTCGGTCTAATTCTTGAGCAACCTTCGATTCTTTTTCTCTTATCCTCTTTTCTGCATCATTAATTTTTTTATCTCTTGATAAAATAACCTTCTCATGCTCTGTTTTTAACTCAATAAATTTTTCTTTAGCTTGTAATATTTTATCTTTTTTAATAGCATCTGCCTCGATTTTGGCTTCTTTAATAATGGCTTCAGATTGTTTTTTTACACTATTGAGTGTTGAGTTTGCTTTATTTTTTTCAAAAAATTTTGCTATGATAAAGCCTAAAGCTAGGGCTACTATTCCTATAATGATAGTGATTGTTTCCATATTAATTGCATAAAAAAAGCCTACATTAAGCTACGGTTTTGTAAACTCCAGTTCACAAGTTTAGAACTAATTTATTGATCAAGTATCCTATTATTGAAAATCAATCTAGGCTCGCTCTAACAATAAAACTCATTCTTTCTAATTTGATAGTGTTGAGTTTATTAAACAAATAACTAATGTAGGCAGTAATTGTTGTATATTTTTAAAGAACTTATTTTAACTGATCATCAATCAATTGATGCATCTGTTTTAGTGTATTTTCAATATTTTTGGTATCTAACTCATTATAAATACTCTGCACTTCCTTTTGTGAGGCAAAATGCAAGGCACACATGGCCAAAACATCTTGTTTATCTCTTACCGCATAATTTTGTTCAAATTTTTTGATAAGATCATTTATTTTCTTCACTGCGGCTCTAATGCCTTCTTCTTCTTTCTCGTCTGATATTGTTAATGGATAAACCCTATCTCCAATGGTTACTTTTATTTTCAAATGGGTATTCATCCTTATATATTAATCGCTTAACTGAACAATACATTTATCAATTTCACGAACTAATGCATTTATTTTGAGTTTAGTTATATGTTTATCTTCTTTGCTGCCTACAATTGCCTTGGCAATTCTTAAAGATTCAAATTCATTTTGTAAATTCTCTAACTGAAGCTGTTTATCTTCAATTTGCTGCTTTAGCTTGAGATTTTGTTGAGTTAAATGCTCATTTTGAGATCTCAAGTTACTTTGTTTTTGTAACAGTTTTTGCAACTTCTCATTAAGCGAGTCTACTATTTGCAATAAATTTTTCATCAACTCAAAGAATCTAACATAATGCAACAAATTTAACATTCCTATAACAATTAAACAACTATTTTATCACAATTAAATCTCTACAGAAGTAATTCTTTGAAAAAGAATTATTTAAATCACCTATTTTTTTGTGTCATTGCTTATTTTTATTTTAGCAAAATTATGCTAAAAAAAATTGCCTACATTCTTTTGTTATGCCTTTCGGGAGTTGCGTTTTCTCAACAAACTATTCCTAAAGATTACTTTATCAATCCGCTAGAGATTCCACTGGTACTATCAGGCACATTTGGTGAACTAAGATCTAACCATTTTCATGCAGGATTAGACATTAAAACCCAACAAAGAGAGGGTTTAAATGTGTTGGCCACAGCCGATGGTTATGTTTCTAGAATTAGTGTCTCACACTGGGGGTATGGCAATGCTATTTATATCCCCCACCCTAACGGGTACACCACAGTATATGCGCACCATAAAAAGTTTGCTCCTAAAATAGAGGCTTATGTGAAAAAAAAACAACATCAAAAAGAAAGTTTTGAGATTAAACTTTATCCACAACACTCAGAAATTCTATTAAAACAAGGTGAGATTATCGGGTGGAGTGGTAATTCTGGTAGCTCTGGGGGGCCACACTTGCATTATGAAATTAGAGATGTTAAAGCCAATACCATGAACCCTATGCTATTTGGGGTTGATATTGCAGATCATAAAAAACCAACCATTCAAAATGCTTATGCTTATACTAAAAACGATACTTCTCAGGTTAATCAATCTAACCGTACAGTAAGTTTAAATTTAAAACGATTACAAAACGGTGATTTATTGGCTAACCCCATTCATGCTTACGGACAAATTGGTTTTGGGGTAAACGCCTACGATAGACTTGATGGAGCCATTAATAAAAATGGCCTTTATGATTTAAGTATGACTGTTAACGGTGAGAAATTATTTGAATTTAGAGTTGACAAATTTTCGTTTAGCGAATCTAGATACATCAATTCATATATAGATTATGCTAAATACACTCAACTTAATCAACGCATTCAAAAATGTTTTGTAAATCATCGTTCTAACAAACTAAGCTTATATCGTATATTAAAGAATAAAGGTTTTTTTGAAGTTAAAGATAGTTTAGACTATAATGTAAAGATCACCGCGAAAGATTTTAAAGGAAATACTACCACCTTAACTATTCCTGTGAAAGGGAAAAGAGACACTATTTTACTAGCAAAAAAAATAAAGAAAACCAACTATTTTTTTAAGCACCAACAGAACAATTATATTAGAGATAGTTTGATACAAGTTACATTTCCTAAGTACATTTTTTACGAAGACTTTTATTTTGATTATAGTTATCATAAAGGTGTGTTTAAACTTCATACCCCAGATATACCAGCACACGGTTATTTTAGAATGTCTATCGATGTTAGTCATTATCCTATAGAAGAAAGAAGTCAGCTGTATGTAGCAAGAATAAATAAGTATAATAAAAGCTATTATGTTACCACAAGACATAAAGAAAATCGTATTACTGCCTCAAGTAAAAGTTTAGGTAGGTTTACGATTAAATCGGATAAAACACCTCCTAAAGTATACGCCGTAAATTTTAAAAAAAATCAGAATTTAGGAAAACAAAAATCAATAACTTTAAAGATTTACGATAACGGTTCTGGTATAAAATCATATCGAGGAGAAATAAATGGTCAATGGGTTTTGATGCAATACAATCCTAAAAAGAATACTCTGACCTATAGCTTTGATGAAGAAAGACTAACCGGTTCTAATCATCAATTGAAGGTAATTGTTAAAGATAATGTTAATAATTCAACTATTTTTACCAGCTCTTTTATTAGAAAAATAAATCCGTAAAGTACCTTGAAAAAAAGTTTTGTTGCCACAGTAATTTTATTATTTACTACTACTATAATATGGAGTCAAAAAACTATTATTAAAGGGGTAGTGACCAATGAAGACAACAAACCCATTGAAAACGTTACAATAACCACAGGTAATACCGGCACAACCACAAACACCGAAGGACATTATCAAATCTCGGTCGACCACAACACGAACATCACTCTAACCTTCAGTCATTTATCCTATAATAAGTATCAAAAAACTTTAACGATTAGAAAAGAAAAAACGATAAACTTTTCTCCTAGGTTGGTATTTAAAACAGAAGAAATTAGTGAAATTACAGTTAAAGATCAAAAGAAAGAAGCCGAGGGCATTATAACTATTGATACAGATATTGTAAAAAAATTACCCACCAGTAATAGTGGTATCGAGAGTATTTTAAAAACATTACCCGGTGTAAGTTTTAACAACGAATTAAGCTCTGCTTATAATGTTCGTGGAGGTAATTATGATGAAAACTTAGTTTATGTTAATGGCATTGAAGTTTACAGACCTTTTTTAGTGCGGTCTGGACAACAAGAAGGTCTTAGCTTTGTGAATCCAAATTTAACTAATAATGTGCAATTCTCGGCTGGTGGATTTCAAGCTAAATATGGTGATAAGCTCTCGTCTGTATTAGACATTACTTATCGTATGCCAAGCCATTTTAGTACAGCTATAGAAGCAAGTTTATTGGGCGCATCGTTAACCGTTGAGGGCACTTCAAAAAACCAAAAGTTTAAAGCTTTATTAGGTGCTAGATATAGGAATACCAGCCTAATTGTTGAAAGTAAAGATACTGAGGGTAATTTTAGACCTAATTTTACAGATGTTCAAAGCTATATATCGTATGATATTAATTCTAAATGGCGAGTAGATTTTCTTGGTAATATCGCTATCAACAATTACAATTTCAAGCCAGTTTCTAGACAAACCAATTTCGGTACCCTAACCAATCCTAAAGCTCTGGTTGTTGCCTATAATGGTCAGGAAAAAGATCAATATCAAACTTATTTTGGTGCTTTAAGTGGTATTTATACTGTAAATGAGAACCTTTCTTTTAGGTTAACAACTTCATCTTATCTAACTCAAGAACAAGAATACTATGACATTTTAGCCTCTTATGGTATTGGCCATGTTAACTCTGATTTTTCATCCGGAGATTTTGGTAATGTAGATTATATTCAGGATATAGGGTCGCAACTTGATCATGCTAGAAATAAATTACAGGCTCGAATTAGTAATGTACAAATTAAAGCAGATTATCGTATCAACAACCATCTGATTGAAGCAGGTTTAAAGTACCAAAAAGAAAACATTAAAGACCGCATTATAGAATGGCAGGTAATTGATTCTGCAGGTTTTTCATTACGCCCAC
>JAUIJW010000103.1 GCA_030431085.1 Bacteroidia bacterium | reverse complement strand
TTTCACTCAAGGCAGAATGAGCTCTATCATAAACCACTTTTGAACCACGAGATACAGCACCAGTTTCTAAAAAGTAAATGCCTAATCGGTCTCCTCCATAAACAATTTTATCAACACCAACTCCTCTTTTTCTCATTTCCATGAGCGCACAGGTGCCAATATCGTTTTTTGGTAAACGGGTTACAAAATCAACTGGAACACCATAGTTGGCTAATGATACGGCTACGTTAGATTCGCCACCGCCATAAACCACATCGAAGCTATTGGTTTGTGAAAATCTTAAAAATCCTGGAGGAGCTAATCGCAACATGATTTCTCCAAATGTGACTACTTTTTTCATGTGATAATTTTATTAAATTTATTTGTGCAAACGTTTGAGCAATATTTCAAAAAATAATCTTTTTTGATTCATTCACTCTTGTTGAAGAGGAGGGTCTAAAAAGATTGTAAATTTTATTTTGAATTACTTAAGAATGTAACTAAGTTTGTTCAAACGTTTGAGCAAATATAAATAAAAATTTGAATAATCATAAAAAAATTACAATTAAAGATATTGCTACGGCTTTAGAAATATCTCCTTCGGCAGTGTCTCGAGCTTTGCATAATCATCCGCGTATCAGCGAAAGTACAAAGAAGCTAGTGCATGAAACCGCTAAAGAAATGGGCTATCAACCTAATCAATTGGCTACTGCATTGCGAAAAGGAAAAAGCCACTTAGTGGGTGTAATAGTACCTAGAACCAATAGCCATTTCTTTTCTTCAATTATAGAAAAAATTGAAGAAGCTTTAGATGCGAAAGGCTATAATATTATCATTACTCAATCTAATGAGTCATTTGAGAAAGAGTGCCGTAATATTGATGCATTGTTGCAAATTCAAGTCGATGGTATTATTGCCTCAATGGCGAATGAAACTGTAGATTTTTCACACTTTGAGAAGATAAAAGAAAGTGGTATACCATTAATTTTATTCGACCGTGGGGAGAATGATATTGGCGTTGATTATGTAGGGATTGATGATTATGAAAGTAGCCATATGATTGTGCAACATTTGATTGAACAGGGTTGTAAACGTATTGCACATATTGCGGGTTTTAGCCACACAAGAATTTATAAAAATAGAATTAGAGGTTATATTGATGCCCTTAAAAAATTTAATTTACCCAATGATGAGGAATTATTAGTTGAGGGTAGTTTAACAATAGATGATGGTCGAGAAAAAATGAAAGCTTTACTTGAATTGAAAGATAGGCCTGATGCCATCTATGTCGCCTCAGATTATGCGGCTCTTGGGGCCTTACAAGTTTTGCAAGAACGTGGTATTAAGGTACCAGATGATATCGCTTTGGTAGGTTTTGGTGATGAGCCATTTACCTCTTTGGTAACCCCAACGATAACATCTGTTCATCAGTATAGTAAAAAAATAGGGGCACTTACCGCACAACAGTTTTTGAAAAGAGTTGATGATAAGAATTGGATACCACACTTGCACAAACTAATTTTAAAGCCTGAATTGGTGGTTAGAGCATCATCCAAAAAGGATCTAGGTATAAATTAGCTCACAGTACCTTTAAAACTCACCTGAAATTTAGAATCTAAAATCGAATCGTAATCCTAATAGAATTTGTTGTAGCAATTTTTGGAAAGACCGGTTTTATTCTTGTTACAAAAGGTTTTACATTTCATAGTTATAGCTTTTTTAGGTATTTGTTTATTAAATAACATATACACTAAGGGTAGAATTATTTTAATTGTTATGGTGAGTCATTTAGTGCTAAAAAGCTAAGTTTGTATTTTTAGAATGAGAAAATTTTAAAACATGAAGAAACTATTTGAGCTTAAAGGTAAAGTACAAAATTATGCTTGGGGAGGTACAGAGTTTATTCCGGATTTGATTAATGCAGACACTCAAGGTGAAAAGTGTGCCGAATATTGGCTTGGCGCTCATGTCAATGCACCTTCGAAAGTTAAGACCGGGTCGGGAAATGTAGAGTTAAACACTTTGTTGAGCAAAGATTTGTCTAGCACCTTAGGTGAAAAGGTGGCAGATCATTTTGGAAGACTCCCTTTTCTATTTAAAGTGCTAGATGTAAAAGAAATGCTTTCTATTCAGGTTCATCCAACAAAAGTTGAAGCGGAAATAGGTTTTAAAAAAGAAAATGAACTTGGTATTCCGCTTAATGCAGCTCATAGAAACTATAAAGATGACAACCATAAACCTGAGATTATGGTGGCTTTGAGCGAATTTTGGTTATTACATGGATTTTTAACTTCAGATAAAATAAAAGCGGTATTAAGTAATACTCCAGAATTTCAAAATTTATTAGCAGTATTTGAGCAGAGCGGTTATTATGGTTTGTATAAAAGTGTGATGGAGCAGCCTCAAGAAGAATGTAATCGAGTGTTACGTCCGCTTATTAATAGAATTTTACCTTTATATAAAGCAGGCGAATTGAGTAAATCGAACCCAGATTATTGGGCAGCTAAAGCGGTAGATTCTGGTAAGGATGGCTCTAATATAGATAAGGGAATTTATTCGATCTACTTCTTTAATATAGTGAGGGCTGATAAAGGAGAAGCTGTTTTTCAAGATGCTGGTATACCGCATGCCTATTTAGAAGGACAGAATATGGAGCTAATGGCCAATTCTGATAATGTTTTACGAGGTGGGCTTACACCGAAACATATTGATGTAAAAGAGTTGTTGAAGCATGTGGTTTTCGAAGAAACGATACCTAACATTTTACAAGGCGAGTTACAACATGATGGTATTGAACGTATTTATAAAAGTCCAGCCCCAGATTTTCAATTAAGTCAGATCAATTTAGGAGTAGATCAACAATATACTGCAACATCGAAAACAGCTGAGATTTTAATGGTGATAGAAGGGAAGGTTACCGTAAAAGATAGCAATACCACTTTAACGCTTCAAAAAGGTCAATCAGCTTTACTACTAGCCAATAATACATATAGAATGACTACATCTAATAAAGCAGTAGTGTATAAGGCTACAGGCGGAAATTAGGTGAAAAAATGAGAGAAATTCTGAGGATTTATTGGGTCAAGATTTTTACAAACCTCTATAATAATCTAAAACACGAACTCGAAGTAAATACTCATATTTGGCATTAGATAGGTTTAATTTGGAGGTGTCTAGATTATTTTTACTGGTAAAATATTCAACAATATTGGATACGCCGTTATTAAACCTAATTTCATTGATTCGGAATGATTTTTCATAGGAAGCCAACTGTTTTTCTAATATAAAATAACGGTTATAGGCAGATTCCATTCTTAAATAAGCCTCATCAATAGATTGCTTAAATCGCAATTTGGTGTTTTCTAAATCAACGGAAGATTCTTCAAGTTGAATTTTCTCTAAAGCCACTTCGTTTTTGGCACGAAATCCATTAAAAATAGGAACCCTTAAGGATAAGCCTACTACCGTATTGTAGTTGTTTTTAAATTGATCTAAATAATCAATAGAATTTTCTTGATATAATATTTCATCGGTTTTTACCAGATATGTTTGGTTGTTTACCTCTACAAAATCTCCTGTATTACTAATAGTAGAACCGATTTGCGTTAAACTATTTGCCAAACTAGAATAATTGGTATTCAATTGCCCAAAGGCTGATAGTTCAGGAAAATAATTGGATTTGGCACTTTTTACGCCACTTTCTGCAGCATTAATTCTTAATCTTTTTGCTTTAAATGTGGCCAAATTTTCAAGAGATTCTGCATAAACTTCTGCCGCAGTTAATTGATATTTATCAGTGGCGATTAATCCTTCTGTACTTGCAAAAACAACATCATCCTGGACATCAATACTCATTAATCTAATGAGGGCCAATTTGGCTTCCTCCATAGTATTCCTTGCATTGATTACACTAATTTCATCAGCGGAAAACTGACCTAACATATCGGTATAATCTGCTGGATTGCCTAGTCCTTGATTATAGTGTGACTCCAATCTATCTAACTGGCCTTTGGTTGTTTCAAGTCTGGCCTTTGCCAACTCAAGCATGTCTTTACCATTTAATACTTGTAAATATCTTAAAGTAACTTCTAAAATGAGATCTTGTTTGGCTTCTTCAATTTCCATTTCAGAGGCTTGTAGTTCAAACTTGTCTTGCTTAATACGGTTTTTTATACGTAAACCATTAAAAAGAGTAAGGTTTAAATTTACTCCTAAATTTGAGAAAGTCAATTGCTCATCAATATATCCATTGGTATAGGGGTCAATATTTCTACCATCGTTAACTCCCAAATTATAATCCATGTTTAAATTGGGAAGCAATTCATTTTTAGAATTTTTATATAGCACTTTCGATCTTTCGGCATTTAATTTTGAGCTTTTTAAATCTAAGTTGTTTGCAATAGCAATATCTATACAATCGTTTAGATTGTAAACCACTAGGTTATCTGTTTGGGCGTAGGATAAACTACTCCAGACAAATGCAATGATATATATAATTTTTTTTAGTGTCATTTTACTTAATTTACAATTCTACCATCTAATAGTTCTACAATTCTTGAACCATAGGCAGCATTTTTTTCAGAGTGGGTCACCTGCATTATTGTTACCCCTTCTTTGTTTAACTGTTTGAAAATATCCATAATATATTCTCCTTGTTGAGAATTTAAATTACCCGTTGGTTCATCAGCAAGAATCAATTTAGGCTTAGCGATTAATGCTCGTGCAATACCAACCAATTGTTGTTGTCCGCCACTTAACTGGGATGGAAATAAATCTTTTTTGCCTACAATCTGAAAGCGATCTAGCATATCTGCTACCAAGGCTTTTCTTTCTGAGCTACTGCATTTTTTGTAGAGCAGGGGGGTTTCAATGTTCTCGTATACCGTCAATTCATCTATTAAGTGATAAGCTTGAAATACAAAACCTATGTATTCTTTGTATAAATTAGCGCGGTGTTTTTGCTTTAAATTGTGTACAGATTCATCTAAAAAATGGTAGGCACCTTCATTAAAACTATCTAACATTCCTATAACATTTAGTAAAGTAGTTTTACCAGATCCTGATGGTCCCATGATGGAAATAAATTCTCCTTCCTCTACAGAGAGATTGACATCCTTTAATAAAAATACTTTGTTGCCACCAGAATGGACCCATTTAAAAATATTGTTTAATTGTAATAGCATAATTTTATTCTTCTTTTAATGATTCAACAGGATTAGCAATTGCGGTACGAATGGTATTAGCACTGATTGAAAGCATTACTAATACTAGGATGAGTACAATTGGAGCAATAAAAAGCCACCAATTTAATTCTATTCTAAAAGCAAAATTTTCTAACCATTTTTTGGTTAAAACATAGGTAATTGGCATACCTATAATTATGGAGATTAATACCGTTTTTAAGAAATTTGAAGACAAAAGAGCCATGATATTTATTACGCTGGCACCTAATACTTTTCTAATACCAATTTCTTTTTGTCGCTTATGAACTGTAAACATTACCAAACCAAATAAGCCTAGACATGCAATAAGAATAGAGAACCCAGTAAGTACTGTAAATACACTTTGAAATCGCTCCTCATTTTTATATTGTTTGTCGTATTCTTTATCCATAAAAAAGTAGCTAAATGGAGTTCCTGGAAAGTGAGAAGCGTAAATATTTTCAATGGTAGCCACTTGTTGTTTAGGATTGCTGTTTACAAATTTTATACTGGCTAAACTCCAAAAATAGTCGGCATACATGTGGATAATTGGAATGAATGGTGATTTAGCAGATTCTTGATGGTAATTTTTTACCACTGCTTTAATAGTACAATCATTTCCCCAAATTCTTAATGTTTTACCAACTGCTTCTTGTGCATTAGGAATATTCCATAGTTCAATGGCTTTTTCATTGACAATCACTTCATTTTTATCTCTATTACTGGAAGCATTGAAATTTTCTCCAGCTAAGATTTGCATTTCCATAAGTGGAATAAAATCTTCATCAATATTGGTAATATAATAGTTATGGTTTTGTTCTTCATTTACACCTTTTAAGTGAATACCAGTGGTAGTTGCAAACTGACTAGATATTTGACCAGGAACAGCCATAGACAAGGAAACCGCTTCTATATTCGCATTTTGCAACAATTGTTGTTTAAAAGCACCAAAGTTTTCCCTGCTCTTGTTTTGACTTGGCGCTTGTACGATGATGGTTTTATCGGTTTCTACACCAACATTCATATTTCTTAGAAAATCTAATTGGGTGTTTACCGTAAAAATTTGAACCAATAATACTATGGTAATTGCAAATTGAAATACCACTAATGATTTTCTTAAAAGCTCGCCTTGCGTAGAGTGTGAAAAACTACCTTTTAGAACAGAAGATGGCTTGAAAGAAGACATTACAAACGCGGGGTATAAGCCAGATAATATTACACCCAATAATATAAATGACAATAGACTCAACCAGAAATAAATGTCCGTGAATATATTGAAACTTGGAGGAATGCCAGAAACTTCTATAAATTTTTGTTTGGCAATTACAATTAAAATAAGTGCAAAAACGCTGGCTAAAATATTTACTATTAACGATTCTAATAAGAACTGTATTTTTAATTGTGTTTTGGTAGAACCTACCACCTTGCGTATTCCCACTTCCTTTGCTCTGTCTAAAGCTTTGGAAGTGGCTAAATTCACATAATTTACAAATGCGCTAATAATTACCAAAATAGCTACGCCTAATAAAAAGTAAACTGAAGTAGCATTACCATTAGGTTCTACCTCAAAAGGTTTATTGGAATAAAGATGGATATCCTTAATTTTTTGAGGAACAAATCTTGCATCATGGGCATCAAATTCATTCTGTAGTTTTTTTACCAATTGTGTTGAAGCAGTTTCAAATCGGTCATAAGAAACATTGTTACCAAGCATTACATAGGTCAATGTATTGTTACCGTCCCAATTGTTTTCTTTTTCTCCATATTCTTCTTTTAAAATTGGGTTATTGAGCATAGTAGGATACGAAACCAAAACATTCACTTTTAAATGGGTATTTGGTGGAGAATCTTTTATGACACCAGTAACGTTTAATATCAAAGAACCTAAAGCAAAAGGAATTTCAATAGTTTCACCAATAGCATTTGTTTTACCAAAATATTTTAGGGCTATACTTTCTGTTATTACAGCTTCGTTAGGATGCTTAAAAATATCTTTTTTATTACCATAAATAAACGGGGCAGTGAAAATATCAAAATAGGAACTATCTGCGGCAAAGAATTTATCCAATACAAAATTTTCATTACCAATTTTTACATTTACAGTTGGTTCCCCTAATGGGTAAACTCGGGTCTGATTCACAACTTCAGACAATTCATTCATTACCAACGGACCTAATGGAGGGTTGGTTTCGCAATCTTGAGCAACTACTGTTTCTCCTTCAAGGTAATCAGTAGTAAGCCTTACTATTTTATCTGCATTGACATGGATGTTTTCGTAACTAAGTTCGAAGCGAACATATTGAATGATGAGCAAGGTAATGGCAAAACCAGTAGCCAATCCTAAAAGATTGATAAAAGTAAAGCTCTTGTTCTTTACCAGATTGCGCCACGCTATTTTAAAATAGTTTTTAATCATGATTACTCGTTTTTTAGGCTTTTTACAGGGTTGGTTAAAGATGCTTTTAACGATTGGAAGCTAACTGTAACAATACAAATGAATACGGCAATAAATCCTGCCAAGAAGTAAGCGCTCCAAGGCATATCAATTCTGTAATGGAATGTTTCTAGCCAAATTTTTGAATAATGCCAAGCAATTGGGGTAGCAAGCACTATGGCTATTAAAACTAAAATGACAAATTCTTTAGAAAGCAATTGCATGATAGAACCTATGCTTGCGCCCAATACCTTTCTAATACTTATTTCTTTTTTTCTCCTATCTGCTGAGAATGCCGATA
>JAUIJW010000102.1 GCA_030431085.1 Bacteroidia bacterium | reverse complement strand
ATTAGAAAATTAATAGAAAGAGGTATTGTTAAAACGGTAAAATCTGCAAAGAAAATTATTGATAAGAGAGAGCCTGTTGTTTGGGATATTTTAGAAAATGTATTAAAAGGACATCCTGTACTTTTAAACAGAGCCCCAACATTACACCGTTTAGGTATCCAAGCTTTCCAACCTAAGTTAATAGAAGGAAAAGCAATTCAGTTGCACCCATTAGTATGTACGGCATTTAACGCCGATTTTGATGGAGATCAAATGGCAGTACATTTACCATTAGGCCAGGAGGCTATTTTAGAAGCACAATTATTGATGTTGGCTTCTCATAATATCTTGAATCCAGCCAACGGTTCACCTATTACTGTACCATCTCAAGATATGGTTTTAGGTTTGTATTATATGACTAAAGAAAGAAAGTCAACAGCAGCACATAAAGTAAAAGGTGAAGGAGCTACATTTTACTCTCCAGAGGAGGTGAATATTGCGTTTAATGAAAAGAAAGTTGATTTAAATGCTGGTATTAAAGTAAAAACAAAAGATCTTGATGAAGATGGCAACCTGGTAGATAAGATTATCGAAACTACTGTAGGTAGAGTTCTATTTAATGAGGTAGTACCAGAAAAAGCAGGATTTATTAATGAGATTTTAACCAAAAGATCTCTTAGAGATATTATTGGTAATATTTTAAAAGTTACTGATGTACCTACTACAGGTAAATTCTTAGACGATATGAAAAACATGGGATACAAATTTGCGTTCCAAGGTGGTTTATCATTTAGTTTAGGAGATATCATTATACCTGATGAGAAATATAAAATGATAGATGCTGCCAATGAACAAGTAGACTCTATCATGGCAAGTTACAACATGGGTATGTTGACAAATAAAGAGCGTTATAATCAGGTAATTGATATTTGGGGATCTACAAACAATCGTTTAACAGAGCTTTCTATGAAACGTTTGAGAGAAGATCAACAAGGGTTCAACTCTGTGTATATGATGCTTGATTCTGGTGCAAGGGGTTCTAAAGAACAAATTCGCCAGTTAACAGGTATGCGTGGATTAATGGCGAAACCTAAAAAATCTACAGCAGGAGGTGGTGAGATTATTGAGAATCCGATTTTATCTAACTTTAAAGAAGGATTATCAATTTTAGAGTACTTTATCTCTACCCACGGTGCTCGTAAAGGTTTAGCAGATACCGCTTTAAAAACAGCAGATGCGGGATACTTAACCCGTAGGTTGGTTGATGTTTCTCAAGATGTTATTATTAATGAAGATGATTGTGGTACGTTAAGAGGTTTAGAAATTAAGCCGCTTAAAAATAACGATGAGATTGTAGAAACTTTAGCAGAAAGAGTCTTAGGTAGATTCTCTTTACATGATGTTTATGATCCAGATAGTGGTGATATTCTAGTACATGCTGGAGAGCTTGTTACTGAAGAGATTGCAAAGAGAATAAATCAAGCGACCTTAGATAATATAGAAGTACGTTCTGCATTAACTTGTGAATCTAAAAAAGGAATTTGTGCCAAATGTTATGGTGTGAGTTTATCAACCAATAAAATGGTTCAAATTGGTGAAACTGTTGGTGTTATTGCAGCACAATCTATTGGTGAGC
Source organism: Bacteroidia bacterium (assembly GCA_030431085.1). Taxonomy (GTDB): domain Bacteria; phylum Bacteroidota; class Bacteroidia; order Flavobacteriales; family Flavobacteriaceae; genus Lutimonas. The sequence continues at coordinate 6,332 of JAUIJW010000102.1, read as the reverse complement.
CTGGTACACAGTTAACCTTAAGAACCTTCCACGTAGGTGGTATTGCAGGAAACATTTCTGAAGATAATAAATTAGTCGCTAAGTTTAACGGTAATATTGTTATTGATGACTTAAAAACTGTTGATGGTGTTGATGCTGAAGGAAATGATGTTAAGATTGTAATCTCAAGAACTTCAGAAATTAAAATCATTGATAAGAAAACAGAAATTGTTTTAAGCACCAATAACATTCCTTATGGTTCTCATATTTTTGTTGGAGATAAAGGAACCATTAAAAAAGGTGATGTAATTTGTCAGTGGGATCCTTACAATGGTGTGATTGTTTCAGAATTTGCTGGTAAAGCGAAGTTTGAAGATATCACAGAGGGTGTGACTTACCAAGTGGAAATGGATGAGCAAACCGGATTTAAAGAGAAGGTAATTTCAGACTCTAAAAAGAAGAAAGTAATTCCTACGTTACATATCCAGAACAAAAAAGGAGAAACTTTAAGATCATACTCATTACCAGTAGGTGCACATTTACTTATTGAAGAAGGACAAGAAATTGAGGCAGGTAAAATTTTAGTAAAAATACCTCGTAAATCTGGTAAAGCAGGTGATATTACAGGTGGTCTACCTCGTGTAACAGAATTATTTGAAGCACGTAACCCATCAAACCCTGCTGTGGTTTCAGAAATTGATGGTGTGGTTTCTTTTGGTAAAATTAAACGTGGTAATAGAGAAATCATTGTTGAAGCAAAAACAGGTGAAATTAAGAAGTATTTGATTAAACTTTCAAATCAAATCTTAGTTCAGGAGAATGATTTTGTAAAAGCAGGAATGCCTTTATCTGATGGAGCTATTACTCCAATTGATATATTAAATATTGAAGGTCCAGCTAAAGTACAAGAGTATTTAGTTAATGAAATTCAAGAAGTATACCGTTTACAAGGTGTGAAAATTAATGATAAGCATTTTGAGGTTGTTGTTAGACAAATGATGCGTAAAGTAAAAATTGTTGATTCTGGAGATACTATTTTCTTAGAAAACCAGCTAGTTCATAAGAATGAGTTCATTGAAGTGAATGATAATATTTATGGATTAAAAGTGGTTGAAACTCCTGGAGATTCAGAAAACTTAAAAGCTGGCCAAATTGTTACGGCCCGTCAATTAAGAGATGAGAACTCTTTACTACGTAGAAGTGATAAAGAACTTGTTGTAGCACGTGATGCAGTTCCTGCAACAGCAGAGCCAATATTGCAAGGTATTACAAGAGCTTCGTTACAAACACAATCGTTTATTTCTGCGGCATCGTTCCAAGAAACGACTAAAGTATTAAATGAGGCTGCAGTAAGTGGTAAAGAAGATTATCTAGAAGGTCTTAAAGAAAATGTTATTGTAGGTAAAAGAATTCCAGCAGGTACTGGTATGAGAAACTACGATCATTTAATTGTAGGTCTTAATGAAGAAATGGAAAGTTAAATCAATAAGGCGTACTTTTTAGTACGCCTTTTGTCTTATTAATTATGACAGATCAAGATAAAAATAAGCAATCTTTAAATATTGAAGTCGAAGAAAAGGTAGCAGAAGGTACTTATTCTAATTTGGCAGTAATCAATCATTCTGCCTCAGAATTTGTGGTAGATTTTATAAATATTATGCCAGGGGCTCCAAAGGCCAAAGTGAAATCGCGTATTATTTTAACACCACAACACGCAAAAAGATTAATGGCTGCGTTAGCTGATAATATTTCCAGGTTTGAAAATAATCATGGTAAAATAAAAGAATATGATCAACCTCCTATTCCGATGACTTTCGGGCCAACAGGAGAAGCTTAAACAAGATAAACGCGAAACTAATGTTTCGCGTTTTTTATTGCGAATATATTACGGGTTTGACTTATGCCTTATACCTTTCATAATTCTTAATTTTCTTGAGAAGATGGCATACACTTTTTAAAATTAGTTTTAAAGTAATTTTAAATCAATGATTTTAAGAATTAACTTTAAGATGATGTAGGCGTGTTTTTAAGGGTAGTTCTAGTACAGTATACTTCAGTTTTTCTGTTAAATATGCCAATAAATACATCAAAACAACCTAGTTTGGTTGCTTTGGTGTTTGTCAAAAATATTGTAGTCTAATGGTGGTAGGCTAGCATTTGCGAAATACTTTTTCTGAGCCAATTTAAACTGTAATGAAATTTGTTCAGCAATTTTTCCCTCACCTTGCATTCTCGTACCAAAACGACTATCATTTAAAGAACCGCCGTGACAATCTTTTATTTGATGTAAAATTTTATTGGCTCTATCTGGATAAGTTTTCCGTACCCAATTTGTGAAAATTTCACCCACAGCACCATTTAGTCTTACCAATGTATAAGCCACAGATTTAGCACCTAATTCACTTACCTTCTTTACCAGATTAAAGATTTCATGACTGTTAATTGCCGGAATAATTGGAGCCATCATTACATTTACAGGGATTCCATTGTCTGATAATATTTGAACTGTTTCTAGTCTTTTATTGATTGTTGCAGTTCTTGGTTCTAGAATTCTCCTAGTTTCTTCAGATAAAGAGGTGATAGAAATACTAACATGAATTAAATTGAGTTTACTCATGGCCTTCAAGAGGTCTAAGTCTCTTAATATTAATGCATTTTTGGTTATCATACTGCAAGGATGTTTTAATTTTAATAAAACACTTAACATTTTTCGAGTTATTTCTAATTTTTTTTCTATGGGTTGATAGCAATCTGTATTTCCAGAGAACATGATATTCTCTGGTTTCCAACGTTTACTACGCAATTTTTGCTCTAACAATTCTGGCGCATTGGTTTTGTATAATATTTTTCGTTCGAAGTCTAATCCGGCCGAATAACCCCAATACTCATGGGTATTTCTTGCATAACAATAAATACATCCATGTTCACAACCTTGATAAGGGTTCATAGAATAGGCGAAGCCAATATCATTACTGGTTACTTTGTTCAATATTGTTTTCGGAAAAACTTCTAGGTAAGAGGTTTTGTTAGAATCTGCATTTTCATTGGTTTTATCGCAATAATTTAAATAGTCATTACTAATAATATATTTGTGTTTTAAATAACGATTGTGCGTATTAAATTGTGCACCCCTTCCTTTAATGTACGACATGTTTTTGATAATAAATGATTAGCAACCCAACCTAAAAGAAGTACGACTAGTTGGTTCGGTAGTTTAAAATTACATCAGAAAAAATAAATTAAGTGTTAATTGTTGATAAGTTTCAAAGGGAAGGTTTTAAAAATAGTTCTAATGCTTGTTATTTTATATTTGATTATGAAACTAAAACAACTTTGGATTTATCCACTTTCTCTAGGCATTATTGGAGCATTAATAGGCTTGGTCTTACGCTATGCTTATACCGGAAGTATAGAAAACTTTTCATTTAAAAATGTGCTACATGCACATTCGCATGTCATGTTACTGGGGTTTATTTTTAATGCCATGTTTTTATTGATTTATGCAAGTTTCACAGAAGATGTAGATCGTGTCACCAAAAGGTTTTTTATTGTTTTACAATTATTTATGCTAGCCATGATGATTGCTTTTATCATACAAGGTTATGCTTTATATTCTATTATATTTTCTACAGCACATCTATGGTTAAGCTATATACTTTTAATAAGACTTTGGCGCAATTTAAATCAAAGTAATCCTTTAGTTTTTTTAGTAAAATCTGGTATAGTACTACATTTTTTATCTTCTCTAGGTCCCTATGCTTTAGGTCCATTAATGGCATTGAACATGAAAGCCTCTCCTTGGTATCAACAAGCTATATTCTTTTATCTACACTTTCAATTTTTTGGTGTATATTTTTGTTGGATGTTAGCTTTATTTTGTCAAAAAGTGAAATATACACTGTCTAAATCGCAAATAAATTTTATAGTTTTCGGACTGGTTTTACTGTATAGTCATTCATTAGATTATAGTTTTAATAATGTTTGGATTAACATTGTAGGAGGAGCAGGTGCGATCATTGTTTTAACTGTTTTATTTCAGATGAAAACAGCGGTGAATAACTCAGATACCTTATATAGGGCTTTCTATGTAGTATTATTAAGTTTAGGTTTATTAAATGCAATAGGAGCTATACCAGCGGTAGGAGATTTAGCCACTAAAAATCGATTTATTTTAATTGCATGGCTGCACTTAATTTTTTTAGGGATGTATGTGCCGTTTATTTGGATTTCATTACAAGTCAAGATAAAATATTGGTTATGGTTAGTATATACCTGCTCGGTCGTATTTTCAGAATTAGTTTTAATTACACCTTCTATCTATTCAAAATGGCTTAATACCAATGCGATGCAATTATTATTTCTAGCTTATTTTATAGTATTTTTAAGTATTACAATAGTGCATACAAAATATCTTATAGATATTAATAAATCGAAGCGTATTTTAAATTAATAGTGCAACATGCAAAATAAGTTTCCAGAGAAATTAGAGGCAAGATTAATGAAAAGAAACGAAGAAGGTTCGTTTAGAACGCTATATCAGGTACACAATTTAATCGATTTTTCATCTAACGATTATCTGGGGTTTTCAAAAAGTACAAGTATTGCTAATAATGTGAAAGCTGCCTTAAAAAAAGAGCCGCCATCTAATGGGAGTACAGGCTCTAGGTTACTGACAGGAAATTTTGATTATCATACCCATTTAGAAAAGGACTTAGCTGTTTTTTTTAAAAGCGAATCGGCTATATTATATAATTCTGGTTACGACGCCAACATAGGGTTGTTTTCATGCCTAGGACAGAAGGGAGATATTATATTGTACGATGAGCTTTGCCATGCTTCAATTAGAGACGGTATAAGATTATCGCATGCTAAAGCATTCAGTTTTAGACATAATGATTTGAGAGCTTTACAGAAAAAATTTAATCAAGTTAAGAAAGATAGTACCGGTAGTATCTATACTGTAGTAGAATCGATTTATTCGATGGATGGAGATGCAGCACCATTGTTAGAAATGTCTAAATTTTGCAATGAAAATAATATGTATTTTATCGTAGATGAGGCCCATGCTACAGGTGTGGTGGGAAATGATGGTAAAGGCTTGGTGCATCAACTAGATTTGAGTCATAACATATTTGCTGCCATTTACACTTTTGGTAAAGCCTTTGGTAGTCATGGAGCAGTCATAACAGGATCCAACAAACTAAAGTCGTATCTTATAAATTTTTCGAGGTCGTTTATTTATACAACGGCTATGCCATTACATCAGGTTTTGGGAATAAAGTTCGCTTTACAAGAAATTCAAGGTAGTACAGAGATCAAGAAATTAATTAACAATATTCAATATTTTAGGCAACAAGTAGCCAAAAGAAATTTGCAGCAATATTTTATAGAAAGTAAAAGTGCAATTCAAAGTTGTATTTTATCTGATAGCCAAAGAGTAAAGACCATTGCAAAGCAATTTGTTCATCACGGTTACGATGTCAAACCTATATTATCTCCAACGGTACCCTTAGGAAAAGAACGACTGCGATTTTGTATCCATAGTTATAATACAAAAGATCAAATAGATGAAATTCTTGAATTATTGACTACTTTTGTCGGTAATTTTAAAAGAGACAATGAGTAATTTTTTTGTTACAGGAATTGGAACAGAGGTTGGCAAAACTATAGTTTCTGCTATTTTGGTTGAGATGCTTAAAGCCGATTATTGGAAACCTATACAAGCAGGAGATTTAGACCATTCTGATACTTTAAAAATAAAAGGACTGGTATCTAATAAAAACACTAAATTTCACGAAAACAGCTATGCATTGCGAACACCAATGAGTCCGCATGCTGCTGCTGCCATTGATAATGTTAACATTGATTTAGACCAAATAATTACACCTAAAACAGATAATCATTTGGTTATTGAAGGAGCTGGAGGTTTGTTAGTTCCTTTAAACGATAGCAATACCATTGTAGATATAATTCAAAATGATTATAAGGTTATTTTAGTTTCTAGACATTATTTAGGAAGTATTAATCACACACTGCTTTCGGTGGCTTATTTAAGGCAGAGGGGCTTAAAAATTGCAGGCCTAGTGTTTAATGGAGATGAAAATAAGTCTACCGAAGAAATTATTTTAAAACAAACCCAATTAAATGTATTGGGTAGAGTAGCAGAAGAGCCTTTTTTTGATCAGGATACTATTACAAAATACGCTCAAATTTGGAGTTCTAATTTTGAGAATTTATGATGAATTTAATAGAAAGAGATAAAAAACATTTGTGGCACCCTTTAACTCAGCATAAATTACATCCTAATCATATGCCAATTGTTAAAGCAAAAGAGTGCACTTTAATAGATGACG
>JAUIJW010000101.1 GCA_030431085.1 Bacteroidia bacterium | reverse complement strand
ATTCGGCTAATAAGCATAAAATTCAATTAATGACCAATTATGAAACTACCTGGTATGCAAGTACCCATCATGCATATAATTTAATAAAAGGCCAACAACCTATCGGCGATATTAGAAGGATGATATTTTATACAGGCCATCAAGGACCTATAGAAATAGGATGTAATCAAGAGTTTTTAGATTGGCTTACTGATCCGGTATTGAACGGTGGAGGAGCATTAACAGATTTTGGATGTTATGGAGCAAATTTAACTACATGGTTTATGCAAGGAGAAAAACCAATATCTGTTTCTTGTATTACCCAACAAATAAAACCTGAGATGTATCCAAAAGTAGATGATGAAGCTACAATTTTACTCAAATATCCAAATGCTGAAATAGTGATACAACCATCTTGGAATTGGCCGTATGGTAGAAAGGATATGGAAATATATGGGAAAACGGGATATATGGTTTGTAATAGTGCGAAGTTTGAAATGCAGGTAAGCGAAACAGAGGGACTTATAAATTATAAACCGAGCCTTTTGCCTCTAGGTCAACATGATCCTTTTGCGTTTTTTACCAAACTAATTAAAGAAGGAGGAAGTATGGAAGAATTCAGCTTATCATCTGTAGAAAATAATAAAATGGTTGTACAAATATTAGAGATGGCAAAATATGCTGCCAAGACTGGTAAAACTATAACTTGGAAAGAATATTATGGAGAGGATTAACAAAAACACAAGTAAAATAGCTTTTTTATTAATGTCATTAATTTGCTTGTTACAATACAGTTGTAACAGTAAAGATGATCTTGCAGTAGAAAAAGAGAATATAAAGAATACTCTTATTGCCATGTGGGATGCTATAGAAAAGGAAGATATGGAGGCATATGCATCTTATGTTCATCCTGAATTTACTCAATTCGGAGAAACCGATTCTATTTTAAGGGTTGGGAAAGCAGCTGAAATAACAGGGGTTACAGAATGGGTTCAAGAATCTAAAAATATTCATACAGAAATGATTGACCCTCGAATTTCTATTCGAGAAAATACAGCTTGGATAACCTATTATTGGTCGGATAGCGGAATTACTAATGGAGAAACTTTTGCTACCAAAGGAAAATCTACAAGGATTTTTGTGAAAGAAAATGGTAAATGGCTCTGTATCCATGGTCATTATACATTGCTACCATAACTTTTATTTTATATATTTATAATTAATTAACCAACAGGGTGTTGATTGTAAATGCCTTGATAAAAATTTATTTATGAAAAAATTACTAGCAGAATTTATTGGTACCCTTTGGCTTGTACTTGGGGGATGTGGTAGTGCCGTTCTAGCCGCAGGTTACCCCGAGTTAGGTATCGGTTTTACCGGAGTGGCATTGGCATTTGGTCTTACAGTTTTAACCATGGCGTATGCTATAGGTCATATCTCAGGTTGTCATTTAAATCCAGCAGTATCTGTAGGACTGTGGATTGGAGGTAGGTTTGATAAAAAAGATCTTATTCCTTACATCATAGCACAAGTGCTTGGAGGCTTGGCTGGTGCCGGAATTCTATATATGATTGCCAGTGGTAAAGCAGGTTTTGAGTTGGGCGGATTTGCTGCCAATGGCTATGGCGAACATTCTCCAGATCAATATGGGTTATCTGCTGCATTGGTAACAGAAATAGTTATGACCTTTATGTTTTTAATAGTGATTTTGGGTGCTACACATTCTAAGGCCCCTAAAGGTTTCGGAGGATTGGCTATTGGATTAGCATTAACTCTAATACATTTAATAAGTATACCTGTAACCAATACTTCGGTAAACCCTGCCAGAAGTACAAGTCAAGCTATTTTTGTAGGCGGTTGGGCCCTGCAACAATTATGGTTGTTTTGGGTAGCACCTATCATTGGCGCTGCTATCGCTGGAGCAGTTTATAAATATATGTCGCCAGAAGAAAAATAGTAAATAGATAAATTAGAAGTATCCTTTTTTAATTCATTAATCCGAATTTTAAGAGGATTTTTTTACGGATTAACTTAACTTAGTCCTATCAATAATATGAAAAATAGCATCATTAATATTACGAAACAATTTATTTATTATAAAGAGCTGGGTGAAGCTACTATGGAGCAATTGAACGATGAGGAATTGTTTTGGCAATACAATGATGAGAGTAATTCAATTGCTATTATTGTAAAACATTTATCAGGTAATATGTTGTCAAGATTTACCGATTTTTTAGAATCAGATGGAGAAAAACCTTGGCGTCAAAGAGATCTTGAATTTATTATAGATTTTAAGGATAGAAAGAAATTGTTAATGGCCTGGCATAATGGGTGGGCCTGTTTAATAAACACTTTAGAAAGTTTAAAGCCATCAGATTTAGAAGCTGTGGTTTATATTAGAAATATGGGGCATACAGTATTAGAAGCACTGCATAGGCAATTGGCACATTATGCTTATCATGTGGGGCAAATGGTTTTTATTGGTAAAATGTTAAAGGGTAATCAATGGCAAACTTTATCAATAGCCAAAGGGCAATCTAGGCAATACAATCAAGATAAATTTGTAAAGCCAAAATCGAAGAAACATTTTACAGACGATTTATAAGCTAGGTAAAGTATGCGTAAATTTACAACTTTAGTACTCTTTTTTGTTGTTCTATTCTTAGCATTAGGGTGTGGTCGTATGAATCGTGATGTTTTAAGAATCGCTGCAGCATCTAACTTGCAGTTTGTTTTACCACAAATTGTAGAGAAGTTTACTGGCAAAACTGGAGTGGTATGCGAACTGATTTTTGCTTCTTCCGGAAAATTGGCTGTTCAAATAGAAAATGGAGCACCCTATCATTTGTTTTTATCTGCAGATTTTAAATATCCATCTCATATTTATGATAATGGGTTTGCTGTTATGAAACCTGAAATTTATGCCTTTGGTACTTTGGTGAAATATAGTTTAAACTCAAAAACTTTAGATTTTAACAATGACCAGGTGAAGCATATTGCTTTGGCTAATCCAAAAATTGCACCTTATGGCAAGGCAGCTCAGCAGTTCTTAAATCAATATCTAAACAGTACGGAAATACAAAAAAAGATAGTGTATGCAGAAAGTATATCTCAAGTTAATCAGTTTGTGTTAACCGAAGCGGCAGATATTGGTTTATCATCCAAATCATCTGTGTTGGCCTTAAAAGTAAATAATGAAATTAATTTTGAAGAGATTGATTCTAAGAATTATAAAGAAATTCAGCAAGGTGTTGTAGTTTTAAAAAGTACATCAGCTAAAGAACAGGAAGCGATGAACTTTAAAAATTTTTTGAATACAGATGAGGTGAAATCATTACTTATCGCAAATGGATATCGTTTACCATGAATAAATATAAGGGTAAAATAATAGAGATTAAAACTGATAAAGCTTTTTCTTTAGTAACAGTAGTTGTTAAAGATCAATATTTTAAGAGTATTATTATTGATTCACCATCGACTTTAGATTTTCTAAAAATAAACCATGACGTAGAGATTGTCTTTAAAGAAACTGAGGTAATTTTAGCGCTGGGGAAGCAGGTAAGTATTAGCACAGAGAACCAAATTAATGGTGTGGTGACACTCATTGAAAGAAGTGAAATTTTATCTAGAGTTAGTGTTAAAACTAGTTTTGGTGATCTTAATGCTATAATTACAACCTCTTCGTTAGATTTGCTAAAATTAGAAACCCATTGTGAGATTATTGCTCTTGTTAAGACTAATGAAATTATGTTAAGAGAATGCTAGACTTATCACCCTTATTATTAACGTTTAAATTGGCAATAATTACAACAATATTGCTGTTTTTTGTTGCCATACCCATAGCGTATTGGCTGGCGTATTCAAGGTCTAGAATAAAATTTGTAATTGAGGCTTTGGTTGGGATGCCTTTAGTTTTACCTCCAACAGTTTTAGGGTTTTACATGTTAATGGTGTTTAGTCCGGCCAATGGTTTTGGTCAATGGTTAAATGATATGTTTGAATTGAGTTTTGTATTTTCATTTGAAGGACTAGTTTTGGCCTCGATGATATATAGTTTACCGTTTATGGTTCAACCCATCCAAGCCGGTTTGGCAAATTTACCTAACAACTTGAAAGCGGCATCTTACACTTTAGGTAAAAGTAAATGGATAACACTAAAAAAAGTTTTATTACCAAATATTAAGCCAGCATTAATCACCGGTATCGTACTGTCATTTGCTCATACCATTGGCGAATTTGGAGTAGTGTTAATGATAGGAGGTAATATTCCTGATAAAACAAGAGTCGCCTCTATCGCAATTTACGATGAAGTTGAGGCCATGAACTACGGTGTTGCTAATCAGTATTCTTTAATTTTGTTTGTCATTACCTTTATTATACTTTGTTTGGTGTATTTTAGAAACGGAGGTCTTTTAAAAAGTAAAAAATTGTGATTGAATTAGACATTAAGAAGAAATTGCATCACCCTAAAGGGGAAATGAATTTAGAGGTTCAATTTACATTAGAAGCTCAGGAGTGGCTTACTGTTTACGGGAAGTCTGGAGCAGGTAAAACTACGCTTTTAAAGTTATTGGCCGGCTTGATAAATCCAGACGAAGGAAAGATAATTGTTAATCAAGAAGTTTGGTTTGATTCCATACAAAAAATCAACTTGTTACCGCAGCAAAGAAATGTGGGTTTGGTCTTTCAAGATTATGCATTGTTTCCTAACATGACGGTAAAGCAAAATATAGTCTATGCACTGTCGAAAGGGAGTAAAGAAACAGAGCTTGGTAGTATAATTGAAGCGTTCGATCTCAAGGGATTATTAGATAGAAAGCCAGAGTATCTTTCAGGCGGACAAAAACAACGAGTAGCGTTAGCAAGAACCCTAGTTCAAAAACCTAAAATTTTGATGCTTGACGAACCATTATCGGCCTTAGACTATGATATGAGAATGGAGTTACAAGATTATATATTAAAGGCACATCAACAATATGATTTAACAACCGTAATGATTAGCCATGATGCTTCGGAAATTATAAAATTATCAGATCATGTTTTAGAGTTAAAACATGGCGTTGTAATGCAGTTTAAAGCAGTAGATCATTTTTTTCAATCCACTAATCTTAGCGGTAAATTTAAATTTACGGGAGAGATTGTCTCTATAATCTCACAAGATTTTTTAAATATTGTGATGGTTTTGGTAGGTAAGGATGTTGTGAAAGTTGTTGTAGATAAAGATGAAATGATGCAGTATACAGTAGGTGATAGGGTAATTATTGCATCAAAAGCCTTCAATCCAATTATCCAGAAGATAGTTTAATATTTGTGATGGAAATCATAAATTTTAACGTTCTTGATTTTACCATCAAATTTAAATTTGTTAAATTGACTGATAGTAATTATGCGATTTTATATCATGAAAAAAAATAAAGAGAATACAGTGAACTTTGGTCTAGTTTTACAACTAGGCTGTACGATATTATTGTTTTTAATGTTAACGCCTGTAACAGCTCAAAACATACAAAATTTTAAAGAATTTAAAGGTGCTGTGGTAGATGCAAAATCACATAAACCACTAGAATTTGCAACTATCGCTTTAAGTGCCTCTAACATTTCTACGATAAGTAATAAAGATGGTAATTTTATTATTAAGGTACCTCAGAATTTATTGAATGAAAGCTTAATTGTCAATTATTTAGGGTATAAAAATACGGTTATACCGTTAAGTAGCTTGCCAAGTCAAGAAGCTGTGATTAAGATGCAAGAAATTACAGAAACTTTGCCAGAAGTTAATTTAGTATCAAAAGATCCTCAAAAAATTGTTCGGAGTATGTTAGCGAATAGGGATAAGAATTTTTCGCAAGACAACATAATCATGACAGCTTTTTATAGAGAATCTATAAAAAAGAGAAGAGCCTATGCCTCATTATCAGAAGCAGTTGTAGAGGTATATAAAAAACCCTTTTCATCTGCAAGTATAGACTATGTCAAGTTAGTTAAAGCAAGAAAAAGCACAGATTATAAAAAGATAGACACATTAGTGATTAAGTTACAAGGTGGGCCATATAATACCCTTAATATTGATTTGGTCAAGAACGAGGATATGTTGTTTAATGAAGATTTATTTGAAAACTATCAATTTACGTTTGATAAATATATCAATTTAGATAATCGAGGTACCTATGTGGTTAATTTTGTTCAAAGTGATGGGTTAAATGAGCCCATGTTCTATGGTAAACTTTATATAGATGCACAATCGTATGCCTTAAGCAAAGCTCGATTCAGTTTAAAACTGGATAACAAAAAGCTGGCCAGTAAATATTTTGTAAAGAAAAAACCGTCTAAAGCCACAGTAACCCCAATGGTGGCCAATTATAGTATAGATTACAGAATGAAAAACAACAAATGGTATTATGGATATGGTCGTATAGAATTATCGTTTAAAATTAACTGGAAAAAGAAAATATTCAACTCGGTATACCATATGACCATAGAGAAAGCAGTAACAGATTGGCATGTAAATAAAGATAATAATCAACTACGAGGTAAAGAAAAACTTAAAACAAATGTCATTTTAAATGATAAAGCTACCGGTTTCGCTAATCCAGAATTTTGGGGTGAAAATAATGTGATAGAACCGGATAAATCCATTGAGAATGCCATTAAAAAAATCAAAAAACATTTAAATTAATAGATTTTATTTGTTTAGAATTTACCTAATATTTTAATAAATTTTTAATATCATCATTTTTTAAAATTTGTATTTTACCGCCCTTTAATGGCAGAAGAGTTTTTAATGAGAGCTAAAGGTTTATACTTTATTATTGGTTTAATATTTTCAATTGTAAGTACACAGGCGCAGATAGATAACAATAAGGTTATTGAGACAGATTTGTTTGGTTACGAACCAGATCAACAAAGTACTCAACAAAATAATGCTTTTGAAGATGCTTTAAAACAATTTCAGCCTTCTGAAATTACCCCATTTGGATCCTTAGAAGAGCTGGCCAAAAAATTTCCTGAATTTAATATATCCAAAGATCAAAATAATGAGAGTTTTGCAAGACTAAAGCCAAAACCTAAGGATGTGTTAGTGAAAAAGTTTTTTAATGGGCAAGATGTGAGCCAGAGAAAAATTAGAACAGAAATAGAATTAGGTAAAATAGAAACCAACACCAAGAACATTAGAATTGAATGTAGAGATCATAGCTATGTAGATGGTGATAGGGTTAGAGTAATGGTAAATGAACAAGTTATAAGATCTAATATAGTCTTAAAAGGTGGTTATTATGTCTTGAATATTGATTTAAAGGAAGGATTTAACAGGATTGATATCCAAGCTTTAAACCAAGGCATGTCTGGCCCGAATACTGCAGAGTTTAATGTTTATGATGGTAACGGTTTTTTAATTTCAGCTAAAGAATGGAATATACAAACAGGTTATGTGGCGACCTTAGTTGTGCTTAAGAATTAATTTAGAATTATAATTACTTTGCGCACAATTGATTGTGAATATTTATGAATAGAAAAATATTAAAGTATATATTTCAAATAGGTGTCTTAGCCATTATTTTATTATTATTGTTTATTGCTGGTGTTTACTACGGCGTTTTTGGGCATTTATATTCTAAAGAAGAACTTGCAGACTTTCAAAATGAAACGGCTTCATTGGTTTACTCAGAAGATGGCCATATCATAGGCAAATACTTCAAAGAAAACCGAACCAATATAAAATTTCAAGATTTACCTCAGCATGTTGTAGATGCTCTTGTGGCTACAGAAGATGCTCGTTACTTCGAACATGAAGGTGTAGACTCCAGAAGTTTGTTAAGGGTTTTGTTTAAATCTATTTTATTAGGCGATAAAAGCGCTGGAGGAGGGAGTACAATTACTCAGCAATTAGCAAAAAACATGTATGGTAGAAAGCGTTATGGACCATTAACCATGCCAGTAAATAAGTCTAAAGAAATAATTTTAGCGAGTAGGTTAGAAGAGGTTTATTCTAAAGAAGATATACTTACATTATATTTAAATACAGTCCCTTTCGGGGAAAATGTCCGAGGTATTGCCTCTGCATCTGGTCGGTATTTTAACAAAAGTATCC
>JAUIJW010000100.1 GCA_030431085.1 Bacteroidia bacterium | reverse complement strand
AGATTTGATTATTCTGTCATGCTTTTTTACAAAAGGATTTGTAGTATCCCAAACATAACCTGCTAAAACGGCACAAATTTGTTTTTTAATTTCAAGATTTTCTGGACGGTGAAAAAATAAACTTTGTAAATTGCCATTATACCATTCTTTAACATAGGTAGCAAATACATTAACTCCTTGCTTAATGTAAGCTGTGTATTCTTGATCCCAATCAACCTTTTCTCCATTTAGTGCTTTGCTTGCTAGTTTAGCAGCGAGTAATCCAGATTCTGTGGCAAATGTAACCCCAGAAGAGAACACAGGATCTAAAAACTCTGCACTATTTCCAGTTAAAGCAAATCCATTACCCCAAAGCTGTTTAACGTTTTTAGAATAGTTTTGGATTTTTTTTGGTTCGAATAGAAAAGGAATATCACTAAATCGATCTGAAAAATTAGGGCTTAACGCAATCATTTTTTTAATTGCTTGTGTTGGATTATCACCAAAAGAATTTAAAAATGCTGTTGGTCCCACAAATCCAATACTTGTATTGCCGTTTGAAAACGGAATAACCCAAAACCAAAGTTCTGTATCAAGGATATCAAAAGTAATAAGACTACCATCTTTATTTTCGGGCCTTTTTATGTCTTTTACTTGAGTAAAAATAGACGAGTGTTGAGGGATATTTGAAGCACATTCTAAATCTAAAATTCTAGGTAAAACTCTACCGTAACCACTCGAATCGATAATAAAATCGGCTTGAATTTGTTTTATTTCTCCTAAATTGTTTTTCACTGAAGTGATAGATTTACTACCCTCAAATTTTACGTCAAGCACTTCGTGCTCAAAGTCAATCGGGATACCTTTGTTCTGAACTTCATTGGCTAAGGTTAAATCAAAGTCATCACGAGGAACTTGCCAGGTCCAATCCCAACCTTCAGTATATTTTTGACTAAAATCGAAATTACAAACGACATCATCTTTAATAAATCTAGCTCCAGATTTTATTTCGAAATTTTGCTTTTTTAGCGCATCGAGTAAACCTACTTCTTCAAAGTGATCCATACAACGCGGTAGTAATGATTCACCAATTACATACCGTGGAAATTTTGATTTTTCAACTATCTTAACTTTAAGATTCTTACTTTGTAAATAACTAGCAGCAACGCATCCAGATGGCCCAGCTCCAATGATAAGTATATTAACAGACTCTTCTCTCATAAATTTGAGAAATAATATTAAATTTGTTCCGTAAATGTAGTGAAATTAAAAACCAACCAATATATAATAGAAGAATTTGATACTAAAAAATGAACTGCAGCTAGAAGATTTTTATAAAGTCTTATTCAAAAATGAGAAAATAGAGTTGCATCAAGAGGTTTTAGATAGGGTAAAGAATAGTCATAATTTTTTAAAAGAGTTTTCAAAAAGTAAAGTTATTTACGGTGTAAATACAGGTTTTGGTCCTATGGCTCAATATAGGATTGAAGATGAAGACCGTATACAATTACAATATAATTTGATAAGGAGTCATGCTTCGGGTACGGGTGAGCCATTGCCAGAATTATATGTAAAATCTGCTATGTTAGCCAGGTTAAACACTTTATGTTTAGGGTATTCTGGCGTTGATGTTTCTGTGGTAGAATTAATGGTTAAATTTATCAACTTAAATATCAATCCACTTATCTATTCTCATGGAGGGGTTGGAGCTAGCGGAGATCTAGTACAGTTAGCTCATTTGGCTTTAGCCTTAATCGGAGAAGGACAGGTGTTTCACCAAGGCGTATTAAAACCAACAAGTGAGGTCTTTGTAATAGAAAATTTAACACCAATTAATGTTAACTTAAGAGAAGGTTTAGCATTAATGAATGGTACTTCTGTAATGACAGGTATTGGTATCGTGAATACGATTCATGCTAGAAGGTTATTACATTGGGTTATTGATGGTTCTGTGGCTATTAATGAAATTGTTTTGGCTTATGATGACCATTTAAGCTTCGAATTAAATGATACTAAAAAACATCAAGGGCAACAGCAAATCGCAAAAATAATGCGGGAAGCCTTGAAAAGTAGTTCTTTAACTAGAAATAGGGAAGAACATCTTTATAATAAAGAAACAAAAACAGAAGTTTTTAAAGAGAAGGTTCAAGAGTATTATTCGTTGAGATGTGTGCCACAGATTTTGGGTCCAGTATTAGACTCATTGAATAATGTAGAAAGGGTTTTGATAGAAGAAGTGAACTCTGCCAATGATAATCCAATTGTAGATGTAAACAATAAGCATGTGTATCACGGTGGTAATTTTCATGGCGATTATGTTTCATTAGAAATGGATAAGTTAAGAATTGTAGTGACGAAAATGACGATGTTGGCAGAAAGGCAATTGAACTATTTATTGAACCATAAACTTAATGATATTTTACCTCCTTTTGTTAATTTGGGTAAATTAGGACTTAATTTTGGAATGCAAGGTGTTCAGTTTACCGCTACCTCAACAACAGCAGAATGTCAAACATTATCAAATTCTATGTATGTACATAGTATACCAAATAATAATGATAATCAAGACATTGTGAGTATGGGTACTAATGCTGCTTTGATGACTAAAAAAGTAATTGAGAATGGATTTGAAGTGGTAGGTATAGAATTAATTACTATCATTCAAGCAATTGAATATCTTGGGTGTCAAGATAAAGTATCTCAAAGTACGACTAAATTATTTGATTTGATTAGAACTATAGTTCCGGCTTTTAAAGAGGATTTAATCATGTACCCCTTAGTGAATCGGGTAAAAAATGAATTAATGGAAATTCATTAATTTTATTGATGAAATTGCTTGAAAAGATGATGTCTCACTTTTAAATTTATTTATTATGAAAAACACAATTATTCTTTTCGCAGTACTCTTTATGATTCAAAGTTTAACAGCACAAAGAGCCGCGGCAGTAAAAGCTAAAGGAGATTTTGGTTTTATCAATGCTGATGGATCATGGCTATTAGAACCTCAATATGAAAAAGTAGGAGATTTTTCTGATGGTATGGCCGCCATTTATAAAAGCAAAACTTGGGGGTTTATCAACGATAAAGGTGAGGTAGTTATCGAACCTCAATACGATAAAGTAAAAAGGTTTAATAATGGAGTTGCTTTAGTAGCTAAAGATAAAGAATGGTTTTACATTGATAAAACTGGTAAAGTATTGGAGATGCCAGAATCTGATAAATTATACGATTTTGATGATGGATTGGCATTTTATAGAAAGGGTGACAAAATAGGTTTATTCAATACAAAAGGAGAAATTGTGGTAGAGCCTAAATATGATCGTATTTTTAAATTTGTTAATGATCATGCCAAAGTTGAACTCAATGGCCAATTTGGTTTGATTAATAGAAAAGGCAAAGAAGTGATTAAGCCAAACATGGGGCATGTAGGAAGCTATTCAGAAGGGCTAGTAGCGATAGAAAAAGAGGGAACTTTAGGATTGTGGCAAAACAATGAGTTTCAACCTGTAGATCAAGCCAAAAAAATATGGGATTTTGAAAATGGAGAAGCCTATACTTATGCGTTGGATATTAATGATAAAGTAGGGTTTATTGATAGATCTGGACAATGGGTGATAGAGCCTAAATTTAAAAAAGCAAGACGATTTAGTGAAGGTCTAGCTCCTGTTTCTACCGATGGTAAGAAGTGGGGGTATATCGATGCCTCTGGTGCATTAGTGATAAAGGAACAATATGCAGATGCCGAGTACTTTAGTAAAGAAGGGTTGGCTCCGGTAAAAATTATGAAAGACTGGGGATTTATAAATAAAACTGGTGAATTAGTAATAGAGGATGATTACCGTATTACTGCCAATAGTTTTAATACTCTATTTACGGGGCAAGATAAAGGCTTTATTAATGGATTTGCTAGGGTACGATATAAGAAAAAATGGGGTTTTATCAATCCTAAAGGAGAAGTGTTAAACAATACTTGGTTTGAAAATGCCGAGAATTTTAAAGATATTCATAAAAATAATTAATGAAAAGCGTACTAGTTACAGGAGGATCACGAGGTATAGGTAGAGCCATTTGTAAAAAATTAGCAGAAGATACAGATTACCACATTATTATCAATTATAAGGGTAATAAACAGGCTGCAGAAGAAACATTAACTCTTGTTGAACAAAATGGTAATACCGGAGAGTTACTTCAGTTCGATGTATCTAATTTTGATGAGGTAAAACAAACACTTGATCATTGGCATGTAAACAATGAAAAAGGCATTATTGAAGTCATTGTTAATAATGCAGGAATCACTAAAGATGGTTTATTCATGTGGATGCCTAAACAAGATTGGGACGAGGTGTTGAATACCAGTTTGGGAGGATTCTTTAATGTGACTAACTACTTGATGCAGAAATTGTTAAGAAACAAATATGGCCGAATCATCAATATGGTTTCAGTTTCAGGTATGAAAGGTACTCCTGGTCAAACCAATTATTCTGCAGCTAAAGGTGCCATTGTTGGTGCAACAAAGGCCTTAGCTCAAGAAGTAGCTAAAAGAAAAATCACAGTTAATGCTGTGGCTCCTGGATTTATAAATTCTGATATGACATCAGATTTGGATGAAAAAGAATTGAAAAAAATGATTCCGGTTAATCGTTTTGGTAATCCAGAAGAAGTGGCAGATTTAGTTTCTTTTCTGGCCTCACAAAAGTCGAGTTATATTACAGGTGAAGTAATTAATATTAACGGAGGAATTTATTCTTAAGATGATGAATAGAGTGGTAATCACAGGTATGGGTATTTATTCTTGCCTAGGCTTAAATAAAGAAGAGGTAACTCAATCATTATATCAAGGAAAGTCTGGAATTGTTTATGATGCCGAAAGAAAGGATTTTGGATTTAGATCTGCGTTAACAGGTATGGTACCAACTCCTAATTTGAAGGGAAAATTATCACGTAGAGAAAGAGTTAGTATGGGTCAAGAGACGCAATATGCTTATATGGCTACTATAGAGGCTTTAGAACAAGCTAACATGTCTCAAGATTTTCTTAATCAAAATGAAGTAGGTATTTTATTTGGTAATGATAGTACGGCCTTATCTACTATAGAATCTGTAGATAAAGCCAGAGAGAAAGGAGATACAACGCTTTTAGGTTCTGGGGCTATATTTAAGGGGATGAATTCAACAGTAAACATGAATTTATCTACCGTATTTAAGTTAAAGGGCATTAACCTTTCGATTAGTGCTGCTTGCGCCAGTGGTTCTCATGCCGTTGGTTTGGGTTATCACTTGATTAAGAGTGGTTTACAAAATACTGTGATTTGTGGAGGTGCACAAGAAATTAATAAGTATGCCATGGCAAGTTTCGACGGATTAGGTGTGTTTTCATTAAGAGAAGACGACCCCAAAAAAGCATCTAGACCCTTTGATAAGTACAGAGATGGTTTGGTGCCTAGTGGTGGTGCAGCTTCTTTAATTTTAGAAAATTATGAAACAGCGAAACAGAGAGGAGCTACGATATTAGGTGAAGTAGTGGGGTATGGTTTTTCTTCTAATGGTGAACATATATCAAACCCCAATGTAGATGGTCCGAGTAGAGCGATGTTGATGGCATTACAGCAGAGTGATTTGAAACCAGAACAAGTAGATTATGTTAATGCTCATGCTACTTCAACACCTTTGGGAGATCAAAATGAAGCTAAGGCCATATTTAATGTGTTTGAACAAAAAATGCCTTATGTAAGCTCAACTAAATCAATGACAGGGCACGAATGTTGGATGGCCGGAGCAAGTGAAATTATTTATAGCATGCTTATGATGCAAAACTCATTTATTGCACCTAATATAAACTTGGAAGAGGTAGATGAATTTGCCCAAAAAATTAATTTGGTAAGTCATACTCTAAATAAAAATATTGATGTATTTTTGTCGAATTCTTTTGGATTTGGAGGAACAAATTCAGCAATAGTAGTAAAAAAAATCAAGTAGATACATGGAAAAGAGCACTATCATCAATAAGATAAATGATTTTCTTGAAAACGAGTTTGAAGTTGAAGCAGATGAAATTCAGCCTAACGCTAAATTGAAAGATACTTTAGAGTTAGATAGCTTAGATTATGTAGATTTGGTAGTCTCTGTAGAATCTAATTTTAACGTAAAATTAGACGCGGATGATTTTGTTAATATTGTTACTTTACAAAACTTTTACGATCTCATAGAAAGAAAATTAAATTAAACATACTTCATGGCACAATGGAGTGGTAAATCTAAAGGCTTAGTTTTAGGTTATAGAATATTTATATTTTGTATCCATAAGTTAGGGGTAAGATTTGCTTATTTTGTACTTTATTTTGTTGCGTTTTATTATTTCATCTTCTCAGTTAAAGCTTCAAAATCAAGTTTCTATTATTTTAATAAAAGACGAGGTTACTCAAGCCTTAAAAGTTGGTGCTATACTTACCGACAAACTTATAGATTTGGTCAAACTTTAATTGATAAAGCTGCTATTTCAACAGGTTTAAGAGATTCTTTTACTTTTGAATTTGATGGTGTAAATATTCTAAAAAAGCTTTTAGATAATAAAAAAGGTGGTGTTTTAATTAGTGCACATGTTGGTAATTTTGAGTTGGCACAATATTTTTTTGACGAAATAGATGGTCAGTCAAAAATTAACTTAGTGACGACAGATGTAGAGCATCGAGCCATTAAAAATTACTTAGATAGCATTGATCAACAATCAAAAGTTAAATTTATTGTTGTAAAAGAAGATTTATCGCATATATTTGAAATTAATCAGGCACTGCAAAATAATGAGTTGGTTTGCTTTACTGGAGACCGATATTTTGAAGAAAGTAAAGTGCTTGAAGCCGATTTATTAGGTAAAGCGGCTAAGTTTCCGGCGGGGCCATTTTTAATAGGCTCCCGTTTAAAAGTACCTGTAGTTTTTGTTTATGTGATGAAAGAAACTACAAAGCATTATCATTTTTACACAAGGGAAGCACAGTTCGTAAATAGAGATGTAGAGTCATTATTAAAAAGCTATACCAAAAGTATCGAATGGATTTTATCAAAGTATCCTGAACAATGGTTCAATTTTTACGATTTTTGGGAAGATTTAAATTAAAATAAAATTGAAAAAAGTACTTGTAGTATATTATTCTCAGTCAGGGCAATTATTAGATATTACTAAAAATATAATGCATGACTTAGAGCAGGCCGAAGACATTAGTATATCATATTATGACATTAAAATGGAAACTAATTTTCCATTTCCATGGAATAGAAAAGAGTTTTATAATGTATTTCCTGAAACATTTTTACAAACACCAGCACCATTAAAGGACTTAAACAATCCTTTGCTGCAACAACAATATGATTTAGTTATTTTGGCATATCAAGTGTGGTATTTAACACCTGCAATTCCAATCAATTCGTTTTTAAATACAAGAGAAGCGAGCCAGTTGCTAGAAAATACACCAACAATTACAGTAATTGGATGTAGAAACATGTGGTTAATGGCTCAGGAGAAGGTAAAAAAGTTGTTGGTGAAAAATAAAGCTAATTTAGTTGGTAATATAGCTTTGGTGGATAGACATATCAATCATATCAGTGTGATTACAATCATTGATTGGATGTTCAGTGGTAAAAAAAGACGTTATCTCGGGATATTCCCAAAACCAGGAGTTTCAGAAAAAGACATTCAAGAATCTGTTAAATTTGGAGAGCCTATATTAAACAGTTTAAGGAAGAATGGCTTTGAAGGCCTTCAGGAAAGATTAGTGCCATTAGGAGCAGCGAAAATAAAACCGTTTCTTGTGGTGATGGATAAAAGAGCAAATCTTATTTTTAGTAAATGGTCTAAAATAATTGCAAAAAAAGGAGCACCAAATAGTAAAGAAAGACAGCCATGGGTAAGAGCATTTAATATCTATTTAGTATTTGCAATTTGGGTTATTGCACCAATAGTATTTTTGTTATTTTTGCTAGTCTACCTACCATCACTAGGTATTATTAAAAAGAATAAAAAATACTATCAATCCGTAAAATTAAAATCACGATAGCAAAAATATGAGTGACGTTTACATTAACAAAATTTCTAAATATTTACCTAACGAACCT
>JAUIJW010000099.1 GCA_030431085.1 Bacteroidia bacterium | reverse complement strand
AACCCATTTTTTTTATCTCTTGCTGCTTCATCGGTTAATCAATTAAAGATTTAAATTTATCCATAAGTTTTGACACAGAAAATGGCAAGCCATAAACCCTATTATAAGTAAGAAATTGATAAGCAGTAAATTTGGCTTGAAGCAAAGTTGAAAACTGCCCAGTATTAAGCTCGCAAACTATTATCTTTTTAAATCGCTTAAATATATCGTCCGTATTTTTTGGCAACGGGTTAATATAATTAAAATGTGCGTGACCTATTTTATATCCATTTTGGTATAATTGTCTTACTGCCGTATGTAGACTGCCATAAGTTCCTCCCCATCCTATAACAAGCAAATCACCTTCTCCCTCATATTTAATACTTAAATCAGGAATATTTTCAGCAACTTTTTCAATCTTATTCTTTCGAATGTTAGTCATATGATGATGATTCTCTGGATCATATGACACATCTCCTGAATTAGAATCTTTTTCTAACCCACCAATTCTGTGCTCTAATCCTGCTGTACCAGGTATAGCCCAAGTTCTTACCAATGTGTTTTCATCCCTTTTATAGGGATGCCAGTCTTCTGTTGAATGATGGATGATATTAAGCTTTATGTCTGCCATTTCTTTAATGGATTTTACCTTCCAAGGCTCAGAGCCATTGGCGATATACCCATCAGATAATAAAATCACCGGAGTCATATGCTCTAAAGCTAACCTTGATGCTTCATAAGCAAAATCAAAGCAATTTGCCGGTGTACTTGCAGCTAATACAATCACAGGCGAATCTCCATTTCTACCATACATGGCTTGCAATAAATCAGATTGCTCGGTTTTAGTAGGCAATCCTGTAGAAGGGCCTCCTCGTTGTACATTAACAATCACAAGAGGTAGTTCTGTCATCACAGCCAAACCGATAGCTTCACTCTTTAAGGCCAAACCTGGTCCGGACGTGGTCGTAATGGCTAAATCTCCTGCAAAAGAAGCTCCAATGGCAGAAGTAATGCCAGCTATTTCATCTTCTGCCTGAAAGGCTTTTACACCAAAATGCTTATGCTTAACTAATTCGTGTAAAATATCTGATGCCGGTGTAATCGGATATGATCCTAAAAACAATTGCAATCCAGATTTTTCTGCTGCGGTTAAAAAGCCCCAAGCCGTTGCTGTATTTCCATTTACAATTCTATAAATACCTTTTGGCATAGAAGACGGTGCAATGGTATAGGTATTAGGTATTAGCTCTAAGGTTTCGGCATAAAAATAGCCAGCTTTTAGAACGGTAGCATTCGCTTTAGCCAAGTTGGGCTGTTTTTTAAACTTTTGTTCGAAAAAATTAAGTGTATGCTGCATATCTCTGTGATACATCCAATATACCATACCCAAGGCAAACATATTTTTACTTCGGGTAATGGTTTTATTATCCAATCCCAAATCCTTTAGCGCTTCTTTGGTTAGAGAGGTCATAGACACATCTATAACCCTATAATTTTTTAAAGAACCATCCTCTAATGGGTTGTTACTATACGCTGCCTTTTTTAAATTTTTATTACTAAACGCATCTGCATCTACAATAATGGTATGACCGGGCTTTAAAGCCGATAAATTAGTTTTTAGACCTGCTGGATTCATAGCCACTAAAAGATCTAAATCATCACCTGGCGTTGAAATCTCTACACTACCGATATGCACTTGATATCCTGAAACACCATAAAGACTACCTTGCGGTGCCCTAATTTCTGCTGGAAAATTTGGAAATGTTACCACATCATTACCAAACATAGCAGATGTGTCTGTAAACTGAGACCCTGTTAACTGCATACCATCACCAGAATCACCAACAAACCTTATTACTACATTTCTTACAGATTGCACTTTAGGTTTATTCAATGGTTTTGAAGACATACTCAACTGGGTTTATTGTCTCTAAATTTAAGCAATATTTATAAAATAGTTGAGCAACTCTATCCAAAATTAACATGAACTTAATACGCAAAATTCAACAGTATAATTCTATTACTATATTCGTAATTTTCACAGCTACTTTTTTTCATATTATCATTTTAATGCAAAATTAGCAATACACTTATCAATTATCTTCAGATTAGCTTTAGAATTACCCATTACTTTAGTGGTATAGAAATTAATTCATAAACGGATTAATTGCATTATTTTAACTAAAAACAATAACTATGAGAACTATTAAATTAATTTTAGCAGCTGCCATTTTTACATTGGCCACTACCTCTTCTTTCTCCCACAATTTAGAGTTAAACAGTGACATCGTAGCCTATTCTCAAGATAGAGAAGAGATTGCCGTAAGCGATTTACCAAGTTCGGTAACGGAAGCTATTGAGGATAACTATGCAGATTTTAGTATTGAAAAAGCTTTTAAAAGTCAAGTCAATGATGATGTAGTATACCATGTCTTATTAAGTAATGGTACAGAAAATATGGAAGTAACCTTTGATGCCGACGGTAATAAAGTTTAAATAGATTCCCCCTTTTTATTTAACCGAAAACCACGCTTAAAGCGTGGTTTTCTAGTCTTATATTTACAATAAAATTTGCTAATCATTTAATTTTAGTACAGCCATAAACGCTTGTTGTGGTATCTCAACATTACCTACTTGCCTCATACGTTTTTTTCCTTTCTTTTGTTTTTCTAATAGTTTTCGCTTTCTTGAAATATCTCCACCATAACACTTTGCAGTAACATCTTTTCTTAAAGCTTTGATTGTTTCGCGGGCAATTATTTTAGCACCAATAGCCGCTTGAATCGGAATATCAAATTGTTGACGAGGAATTAATTCTCTTAATTTTTCACATATTTTTTTACCAATATGATAGGCATTATCTGTATGTAGTAAAGCAGATAGTGCATCAACCGGCTGAGCGTTAATCAATACATCAACCTTAACCAGTTTTGACGGCCTCATCCCTATGGGGTGATAATCGAACGAAGCATATCCTTTAGACACGGTTTTTAACCTATCATAAAAATCAAATACAATTTCTGATAAAGGCATATCAAAACTTAACTCAACCCGCTCTGGAGTTAAATAATTTTGATTAGTAATTTCTCCTCTTTTTTCAATACATAAGCTCATTACCGCACCTACAAAATCAGACTTTGTGATAATACTGGCTTTAATATATGGTTCTTCTACTCGGTTTAAAGTGGATGGATCTGGTAAATCTGATGGATTATTGACCAAAATAACATCGTCTGGATACTTGTTTGTAAAAGCTTCATAAGACACGTTAGGCACTGTTGTAATTACGGTCATATCAAACTCGCGCTCTAATCTTTCTTGAATAATCTCTAAATGCAGCATTCCTAAAAACCCGCATCTAAATCCAAAACCTAAAGCTGCAGAACTTTCTGGAGCAAACACTAAAGAAGCATCATTAAGCTGAAGCTTTTCCATAGAGGCTCTTAGCTCTTCATAATCTTCTGTATCTACAGGATAAATACCTGCAAACACCATGGGCTTTACATCTTCAAATCCCTCAATTTCATTCTTCGTAGGGTTAGCGGCATCTGTAATTGTATCTCCTACCTTCACCTCGCTAGCGGTTTTAATACCAGTAATTAAATACCCAACATCTCCAGCTTTAATCACCTGTTTAGGCTCTTGCTTTAATTTAAGTGTACCTACTTCATCGGCAAAATATTCATTGTTGGTAGCCATAAACTTTATGCGCTGCCCCTTTTTAATCTCACCATTAATTACTCTAAAATAAGTTTCAACACCTCGATACGAGTTATATACAGAATCAAAAATCAATGCTTGTAATGATTCATTTTCGTTACCTTGTGGAGCAGGGATTTTATCAATAATGGCTTTTAAGATATTGTCTACTCCTAAACCAGTTTTACCACTGGCATGAATAACCTCTTCAGGCAAGCACCCTAACAACTCTACTATATCATCTGTAACTTCTTCTGGATTAGCGCTTGGTAAATCAACTTTATTCAATACCGGAATAATTTCTAAATCATTCTCTAAGGCCAAATACAAATTAGAAATGGTTTGAGCTTGAATACTTTGGGCTGCATCTACAATTAACAATGCCCCTTCGCAGGCTGCTATAGATCTCGATACTTCATATGAAAAATCAACATGGCCAGGTGTATCTATTAAATTCAATATGTATGGTTCTCCTTCGTGAACATAATCCATTTGTATGGCATGACTCTTAATGGTAATACCTCTTTCTCTTTCAAGATCCATATTATCGAGTAACTGATCTTTCCTTTCTCGTTCTGTAATGGTTTGTGTATACTCTAAAAGCCTATCTGCCAAGGTACTTTTACCATGGTCTATATGAGCAATGATGCAAAAATTTCGAATATTCTTCATACGTCATAATGCCTTTTTATCTTTTTTTTCGTCATGTAAAAGGCTAAACAATTCTTTCTATAAAAAGTGCTGCAAGATAGCGAAAAAACAAATGTTTTAGCTGTATTTTTTTAAGCAAGCTAATATTATTCTACCCAATCTGCAATAAATAAATTGGTATCTCTGGTGCCTTGATTATTTCTGTTCGAAGAAAATATCAACTTGGTACCGTCTGGCGAAAACATTGGGAAAGCATCAAAAACACCATCCCAAGTAATTTGTTCTAAATTATTCCCATCAATATCCATCATAAATAAATTAAAACTATCGTGCTTAGGCTTGTGATGGTTGGATGAGAAAATTATTTTTTGACCACTGGGGTGAAAAAATGGCGCCCAATTTGCACTGCCTAAATCGGTAATTTTCTTCAATTCGGTACCATCAATATTACAAATATACAACTCCATATTGGTGGGCATGACCAAGCCCTGAGCTAATAAATCTTTGTACTCTTTAATGTCTTTCTCCGTTTTAGGTCGGGAAGAACGGAAAATCAGTCTTTCTCCATCTGGGGAGAAAAATGCTCCTCCATCATAACCTAGTTCATGCGTTACCTGTTTTACATTAGATCCATCAATATCCATGGTGTACAATTCTAGGTCTCCAGAACGATCTGAGGTAAAAACAATTTTATCTCCTTTAGGGGATACTGTTGGCTCCGCATCATATCCAGGTTCTTTAGTAAGCTGTTTTAATTGCTTACCATCAATATCTGCCACAAAAATATCATAAGTATTATACACTGGCCATACATATTTGCCATCATAATCTTCTTTTTTTGGTGTTGGTGGACAATCTTTACCGCCTAAATGGGTTGATGAGTACACTATAGTGGTATCACCAGGTAAAAAATAACTACATGTTGTTCTACCTAAGCCAGTACTTACCATTTGAGGCAAACTATCAATTTTTAAATCTTGTGTAATGGGCATGGTAAAAATTTGATCACATTCCAATCCCCATTCTTTATTATTCGATTGAAAAACTATGCTTTTTCCATCAAAACTCCAGTATGCTTCAGCATTATCTCCTCCAAATGTCAATTGTTTGATATTTTTTAAGTGCTTCTCTTGAGAATAATGGATTTGATCAACAATTACTGTAGCACCAGAAGGCTGATCATGAGTAGATTTTTGATGACTTTTATGGGATGGCTCTGATTTTTTACAACCAATTAAGCCCATTAATATAAATCCAGTAATTATTAATTGTCTCATTGAAATACATTTTAATTTGGGCAAATTTAACTTATTTATTGTTAAGTAAACATAGTGTTTTTAGCACATCTGTAACTTAAAAGAATTAAAGTTTTAATACTTTTGCAAAAATTATGGCAAAAATAGGCAACATAGATTTGGGGAGCTTCCCATTATTACTGGCTCCGATGGAGGATGTTAGCGATCCACCATTTCGTGCTTTGTGTAAAGAGCAAGGTGCCGATGTGGTTTACACCGAATTTATTTCTTCTGAAGGATTAATTCGAGACGCTGCCAAAAGTGTGCAAAAATTGGACATCTACGATAAAGAGCGTCCTGTGGGGATTCAAATTTTTGGTGCTAACCTAGACTCAATGCTACAGACAGTTGAAATTGTAGAAAAATCTAATCCAGATTTTATCGATATCAATTTTGGTTGTCCTGTAAAAAAGGTGGTTAGTAAAGGTGCAGGAGCTGGTATACTCAAAGACATCCCACTTATGGTTAAATTAACCGAAGCTATGGTAAAACATACTAAATTACCTATTACTGTAAAGACCAGATTGGGTTGGGATCATGATTCTATTTACATTCACGAAGTGGCAGAAAGGCTACAAGATGTAGGCATACAAGCTTTAGCCATTCATGGTAGAACTAGAGCCCAAATGTATAAAGGTAGCGCTGATTGGTCGCCTATTGCAGAGGTTAAAAATAATCCAAGAATCACTATACCTATTTTTGGTAATGGCGACGTTGACTCTGCAGAGAAAGCCGTTATCATGAGAGATCAATATGGCTTAGATGGTGCGATGATTGGTAGAGCCAGTATTGGTAACCCATGGTTTTTTAAAGATGTAAAACATTTTTTTAAAACAGGTGAACACTTACCTTCTCCACCCCTAGCAGAAAGAGTTAAAGTAGCCAAACGCCACTTAGAAATGGCCGTTGCTTGGAATGGTGAACACACGGGGGTTTTTGAAACCAGAAGACATTATACCAATTATTTTAAAGGCATTCCTCACTTTAAAGAGTATCGTCTAAAAATGGTAACCTCAGACACAAAGGAAGGTGTTTTCGATACTTTTGAAGAAGTTTTACAAAAATTTGGCTAGGTTTGGATGACTATTCTACTAATTTTTTAGAAATCCTAATACTTGCCATTTTAGCTGCCAAAAAACCCAAAACTAAGATCGTAAGCACTACAACCACTAAATTAGACAGATAAAACTCAACCGGGTAGGCCAATGAATTAGTTATCATGATTAGACCATACTTTTTCTGTAGTAATACAAAAGGGATGGCCAAAATTAATCCTACGATTAATCCAAAAACAGTAAGCAGAAAACCTTGTAACACAAATATTTTTCTAATCTCCTTAATATCTGCACCCATATAAAACAATGTTTTTAGATTATCTTTTTTATCAATAATCATCATAACAATAGCACCAATCACATTAAAAAGCGCAATCATCAATATTAGGGTAAAAACTAAATACGACGCCAAATTTTCTGTATTTAACATCTTATAAAACACCGAGTTCAATTGCGCTCTTGTCTCTACCTTAAACTCACTTCCTAATTGGTTTTGTAACTCAACTTGTATATCAGCTTCTTTAGCTTTTGGCGGCAATTTAATTTCAATTGCAGAAATTTGATTGTTTTGGTAACCTAATAGATGTTGTGCTAAACTTAAATTTACAAATACAAACTTTTTATCAATATCATCCGTTAACTTGTAAACTCCTATAGGCTGCGTATTCACTTGAGTAAATGCATTTTTAGTATTAGTTAGGTAACCCTCACCAGGTTTAGGTACAAAAACTTTTAATGTTTCAACAAAATCATAGGCTCCAACAGAAAGAATACTCGATATGGCATTACCCACGACAGCAGTATGCTTCGCTTTATAATTGACCCAATTCCCTAGAAACACCGCAGTATCTACACGATTGACATGTAAGTAATTGGTATCAACACCTTTAATCATGGCCACATGTGATTTATCTCCATAATTAAAAAAAGCTCTTTCTTCAATAACTTTAGTGAACGAAGCGATTTGAGCTTCATTTAAAATGTGATCTATACGCTCATTATATTGAAAAGATTTACCCTTTACTGCAGTAATTTTTAAATCGGGATCAATAGTTTGTATAAAGCTAAGGCTAAAATTTTTCAGCCCAGAAAATACCGATAAAACAATAAATAAGGCAATCGTACTTACAATAACCCCAATGGTTGCAATAAGTGTAATGATATTGATAGCATTATTACTGCTTTTCGAAAATAAGTACCTTTTAGCTATGTATAAAGAAAAATTCAAAAATTACGATTTCTTTTTGTTCGAAGCTTCAGGGTTCTTGATAGGATCGTCATCTTTTCCGCGTAAAGCAGCCTCGATATTATCAATATAATCCAAAGAATCATCGTCATAAAAAGTAATATCAGGCACTCTTCTTAACTGATGCTTCGTTCTTTGAGCCAAATCATTTTTTATAGCAGAATGATGTTTATCTAT
>JAUIJW010000098.1 GCA_030431085.1 Bacteroidia bacterium | reverse complement strand
TTGCTTAATTGTTGGAATAACATAGCTTTTAGGCGCAATATCATTTCTGTAAAGCACATTTTTTACAGCCACCAAATATACTCCTAATGAATCTTCTTTTTGAAGAAAATCGGTTTTTTTTATAGTACTGTTTTCAAATATAAAAGGTAGCTTTTTTTTAACCGTGTTTACACTCAACCAAATACTATCGTTCAAACTGTATGAGTTAAACTCTAGTTCTCTACTTTCTAATTCGGCCAAGTCACTGTTTTTATCAGACTTAAATAGTTTAATCAATTCTTTTTTATCATTGATGTTATTACTAAAGTGAATGTACTTTAATTGAATTAAATCTTCATTTAACCTGTAAATCGTTTTGTTGCTTTCGTAAAATTGATCAATAATATTTTCTGTAATAGTAGTATCCAGCTCTTGTTGTAATAGCGCCTTTTTGTATTTATCTATTAAGAGTTCTTTTCTATAATCTGCCACTAATTTTTTAATTTCATCATTATCATCACTTACATTTAGCTGTGCTTTTTGGAGCAATAATTCGTTTTTAGCCCAATTATTAATGTAATTATTACGAAATACAATACTATCTTCAGATGAAATATTATTAGGCATGGCCTGATTAATTTCTTCTTCTAATAGATATTTATCATAAACACGTGCTACAGCATTTTCGTGTACCTGAGTTTTGTCGCAAGCCCACAACAAAACAACAATAATGATATAAACATAAAGGTTTTTCATTGCTCTTCTTTAAAACCGTGTTTTAATTTTTTCACTGCTTTTTTATTCATCTTAACCCTATAATTATCTTTTAACTGATCAACCAATTGAGCCTCTAAAAAATTTTGATAATCATTAATTACCAATCCTTTACACTCATCAAGTGCTTTTTGAGATGCCTCGTAAATGCGATCTGTTTTAATGACAATGAAGTTATGATCAGATTCATTAAAGATTTTAGAAACTCCTAATGAAAACTGGTAATCTTTTGGCAATTTACTATGTGTTGGTTCTACTTTTCCACTACTAAACAATACATGAATGGTTGTGTTATCATTCAGTTTATGTTCTATTTCATTTACAGACAAACCATTTTCCAGCATGGTTTTAACTTGCTTTGCTTTATCTAACTGTGTACAACTGGCCATAGTAATATCAGCCCTTTCTTTCCAGATATATTGATTGCGATTTTCGTTAAAATATTTTATTAGCCCAATAGAATCTGTTTCGGCTTTCTGCCAGATTTGTGATTGTAAAAACTCGAATAATAGCAAACCTTCTTGGTATTCTTTTATAGATTTTAACAAATTTTGATTGTGCTTAGATAACTGCTGTTTATGGTAATTAATCAATTGTTCTGCCTTAAATACATCGTAGTTACCACCCACCCCTAAATCTTTATTATTGATGTAAAAATTATAAAATTGATGTGTTGTAAATATCTCATTATCTATACTTAATATTGTATCATTTGAAGTTTTAATATTAGAATTAGCTGTATAAAAAAGTGATAAGGCACTTAAATTTTCTTTTACATTATATTGTTTTTCCAACTGTTTAGCTAAATCTAAATTGATGTACTTCGATCTATTACTATTTTTAATTTTCTGCTTCAGAGCAGCTTCCAATTCTTCAAAACTCTCAACAGGATATTTTTTAATCAATTTTAGGATGTGCCATCCATAATTTGTAGAAAATGGCTTACTAAAATCGCCTTCTTCTTTAAGAGAAAAGGCAACATCTTCAAAAGGTTTAATGACTTTACCTGTGCCAAATTTAGGTAATACTCCACCTTTTTGAGCACTACTTAAATCATCCGAATGTTGTTGAGCTATTTTTGAAAAGTTATCCCCTTGGTTCAATTTTTTATATATATCTTGAATTTTTTGATAAGCCAAATCTATATTAGTAGAATCATGTTTAATCATGATGTGCCCAACTTCTACCTCACCTTTAGAAACTCTTTTATCATTAACCTTAATGATATGAAATCCAAATTGTGATCGAAAGGGTTTTGATGTTTTACCCACCGGGGTGTTAAAAGCAATATTTTCAAAACTATAAACCATGTCGAAAGCAGAAAAATAGCCAAGATTACCTTGGTTAGCTTTCGCTGAAGGATCTTCAGAATACATAGCCGCAGCTTCTTCGAATGTTAAACCATTAAGAATTTTATGGCGAATATCTTCAATACGTTGATAAGCCTTTAATGTATCCTTTGGCAAATCGTTTGGAGAAGACCTAATAAGTATATGGCTAGCATTAACCTCATTTAAAGTGCGCTCATACGCTTCATGCGCTAATTTATCTGTAGCTTCGGGATTTGCCAAGAAAGACTCCAACAATTGACCTTTGTAGGCCTCAACTTCTGCTTGATAAGTAGATAGAGTGTCTAACTTCAAATCAAATGCTTTTTTTACTTTTAATTTGTACTCTACAAATAAATCAAGATAATCTTGAAAGCTCTTATTGTCTTGATCAACAATAATGTCTTGATTTTTTTTATAGATACTTAAAAACTCCGATGTATAGACTTTATCATCATTGATAGTAAACAACACTTCTTCATTTAATTGAGCAGATATTGTACAGGTGAAAAAAATGATGAAATAAAAGAACAGTTTTTTTAACATGCAAAAAATAAATTCAAATCGTTTAGAAGTAATTTTATGACATAGGCAAAAGTATTTCAATTAAATCTTGCTTACTGTTAAATTAATCATAAAGATATCACACCTTCAACCTTGCTAACTTCTTTATACTTAGCAATAACATCATCTGCAGACTTCATATTAACCAAAATAGAAAGACTAGTGTACTTACCATTTTTAGAAGCTTTAGAGTTTATCACTGCTCCTAAATTATTAAATATACTTTCTATTTCTCCAAATTTTTCTTTTCCTGTCGGAATTATAAATTTATACAAATATTTAGTAGGAAACTTTGTTGTTTCGTTTAGGCTAGATTTTAACTTTTTATAAAAATCTTCTTCTTTAGACATGTCAATTCTTTTTGTAATACTTTACAAATTTACATTATTTATTTCTTAATTTTGACTTCTATCTCCAGAGTTAAATCGTAATTTATGCAAAAAAAAATAGTCATTACCGGTGGGCCGGGAACTGGCAAATCTGCTGTTATAGAAGCATTAGAAAAAGATGACTATTCCTGCATGCCAGAAATATCTCGACAAATTACAATTGAAGCACAAAAAACCGGCATTTCACAACTATTTCTATCAGACCCTCTTTTGTTTAGTGAAAAAGTACTGCAGGGCAGGGTTGAGCAGTTTAAACAAGCTAACTTAAAACAAACACCTATTGTTTTTTTTGACAGAGGTATCCCAGATGTTCATGGCTATATGAATTATCTTGGTGTTAACTACCCCAATCTTTACTTAGATACCAGTAAAGTTTACCAGTATACTTATGTATTTATCATGCCACCATGGAAAGAAATTTATAAATCTGATAATGAACGTTATGAAAACTATGAACAATCTTTGGTTATTTTTAACCATCTTAAAAATACCTATGAGGCTTTGGGCTACGATTTAAATATTGTTCCCAAAGGAACTATTGAAGAACGAAAAGCATATATTCTTAATAAGATTAAGTGATGTCTCACGCTAAAGAAATTTTACTGAAATATTGGGGCTTCTCAACTTTCTTACCGGTTCAAGAACAAATTATTGACCAAGTATTACACCAAAAACACACCCTAGCCCTATTACCTACTGGTGGTGGCAAATCTATCTGTTATCAATTACCGGTAATGATGAGTGAAGGGGTTGGCATTGTGATTTCACCTTTAATTGCTTTGATGGAGGATCAGGTTTTGCAATTAAAACAAAGAGGGATTAAAGCTATTGCTTTACATGCAATCTACAAAAACAATGATATCATTCAAGCCTTTGACAACCTACAGTTTGGTGATTATAAGTTCTTATACATTTCACCAGAAAGACTTAATTCTTCTTTTATACAAGATAAAATCAAGTCTTTAAATGTTTCATTGATCGCTATTGATGAAGCCCACTGTATTTCGCAATGGGGACATGATTTTAGGCCATCCTATCTAAAAATACCTCAATTATTTGATATAAAACCAGAGTCTACTGTGTTGGCATTAACAGCAACAGCTACCAAAGATGTTATGGCGGATATAAAAAAAAGCCTTACCATAGATTCGCTAACTATATTGAAATCACCTTTTTATAGAAAAAATATTAATATTAATGTGATCAAAAGAGAAAACTCTCTTGATAGTCTTGTACAGATTCTCAACCAATCTAAGGCTCCAATTATTGTTTATGTATCGACTAGAAAGAAAACGGTTGAAGTAGCCCATTATTTAAATGCTCAAGGGTTTTGTTGTGGGTTTTATCACGGTGGATTAAATCATGACTCACGTAAAACAGCAATGGATAATTGGATGACAGAAAAGACAAATATTATGGTTGCTACCAATGCCTTTGGCATGGGAATAGACAAAGGTAACGTAGAAAAAGTAATCCATTTAGACATTCCGCATAGCCTAGAAAATTACGTGCAAGAAATTGGTAGAGCTGGTAGAAGCATTGAAAAGGCAAGCGCTTACTTAATTTATAATGCAAGCTCTGTACATTTTATTAAAAAATTTATCGAAGAAGGTTTAGTAGATCCAACTTTTTGTAAAAAAGTATATGAAAAAATATATACCTATTATCAAATTTCTAAAGGTCATGTTGACCCTACCCCTAAAAGTTTCGACTTTAAGCATTTCTGCCAAACCTATAATTTACCACTAGTTAAAACTTTTAATGCTTTGCAAGCATTTGAATTAGAAGGTTTAATCATCACTTCTCAATTTTCAAGAAAAAAATCTACATTTAAAACCATCGTGAATCATCGTATTCTCATAAACTATCAAAATAGAAATCCCATACATGGTAATCTTTTAAAGGAACTTTTTAGAAATTATGGCGGATCATTTGAACAAAAAGTTAATCTAGATGAAGCTACTCTTGCTGCAAAACTAGGTAAGTCTAAACAAGAAATCATACAATTACTTGAACAAATAACTAAGGATAACATTATTGATTATAAGCTATTTAATCAAAAGTCAGAAATAATATTTCTTGAACCTAGAGATGACCTGTTTTTTATCAATAAGATTAATAAAAATTTAAAGCGTCGTAATAAGATCAAACTCTTAAAGTTAAATATGATGCTTGATTATCTAGAAATACAACAATGTAGATATCGATATTTGCAGTCTTATTTTGGAGAACAAGTTGAAGAGAATTGTGAAAACTGTGACATATGTGTATCTAAAGATAAACCATTAGATACCTATGAGATTAAAAATTGGGTGTTAGGTCAAGTAAAGGAATCCTCAATGAGTTTAGATCAATTGCTACATATAAAACCATCGTTAAATCGTACAGAATTATTAAATACTTTAAGATTGATGATAGAAAAAGGTACATTAAAGTTAAATTCGCAGCAAAAATTTGAAAAAACTAGTATATGAAAGATTTACGGATTGTGTTTATGGGTACTCCAGATTTTGCTGTTGGTTCTCTGACAGCCATTCTTAAAGCTAATTATAATGTGGTTGGTGTTATTACGGCACCTGACAAACCTGCTGGGCGCGGAAGAAAAATACATGAATCCGCAGTTAAAAAATTCGCCAAAGACAACGGATTAAATCTATTGCAACCCACCAATTTAAAGCATCCAGACTTTATCGAGGAGTTAAAACTTCTAAAAGCAGATTTACAAGTAGTAGTGGCCTTTAGAATGTTACCAAAGATTATTTGGTCGATGCCAAGTTGCGGTACTTTCAATCTTCATGCTTCATTATTGCCAGATTATAGAGGGGCTGCCCCTATCCATTGGGCCATTATCAATGGTGAAAATAAATCTGGTGTAACCACCTTTTTTATCAATGAAAATATTGATACTGGAGCAATTATTATGCAAGAGCAAGTTGATATTGATGGTGATATGAATACTGGAAAACTACATGACTTATTAATGAGTAAAGGCGCTGCATTAGTGGTTAAAACCATAGAACATATCATTGGTAATACGATAACAACAATAAAACAACCAGAAGCCGATCTAAAGCCTGCTCCTAAATTAAATAAAGATAATTGCCGAATAGATTGGACATTAGACCTACATCATATTAAAAATAAGGTAAGAGGGTTAGATCCTTTTCCAAGCGCTTGGACAATTATTGATAATTGCGGCACCCCTATCGAAACTAAAATTAATAGGGTAAATATTATCAATGAAACTCATGAATTAGAAGTTGGGCAAATCGTTACGACAAAAAAAGAGATTAAAGTAGCAGTAAAGCATGGATTTATCAATATACTGGAATTGAAGTTAGCTGGAAAAAAGAAAATGGATGCTATTAGCTTACTTAATGGCTTTGAGTTTTGCAACGAAGCAAAAATGCTTTGAAAGTCCCACGGTTATTGCCATTCCATTAAAATCAAAGAAAAATAAACTACTTTATCAACAATTTGATTCAAATTATTAACAATCTCTTATATTTTTATAGGCAAAACTTGCGCAAACCCTTATAAAATCTATATTTGTTACGCTATAAAAAAGCAATTACAAAATATTTAACCAATTTTAAAAATTAAAGATCATGAACAAATCAGATTTAGTTGAAGCAATGGCTGCAGACGCAGGAATTTCAAAAGCTGCTGCAGGAAAAGCATTAGACTCATTAATGGATAACGTAAAATCTACTTTAAAAGGTGGTGGTAAAGTATCTTTAGTAGGTTTTGGTTCTTTTTCTGTTGGCCAAAGAGCTGCAAGAGATGGAAGAAACCCTCAAACTGGTGCTACCATTAAAATACCAGCAAGAAGCGTTGTTAAATTTAAAGCAGGTTCTGAATTAAAAGATTCTGTAAACTAATTTTTCACCTCAGAAATTTATCAAACTCCCCTAAATTAGGGGAGTTTTTTTATTTGTATAATTATTGTATATTTAATCCAAGTAAGATTAAATATGTCAACGCTAAAACCAACCAAAGGAAAATTACTTATTGCCGAACCTTCTATTTTAAGTGATAGTTCGTTCAATAGATCTGTGGTTTTACTATCCGAACACAATGAAACTGGTTCTGTTGGTTTTATTTTTAATAAACCATCTCCTTACACTATAAACGACATTATGCCGGAGATTGATTCTCAACTAAAAATCTATTTTGGTGGTCCGGTGTCTGAAGATTGCCTCTATTTTGTTCATAACGTACCACAGCTTATACCTGATAGTATAGAGATTGGTAATGGTATCTTTTGGGGTGGAGACTTTGAAAGTGTACAATCTTTACTACAACAAAATCAATTATCTAAGGATGATATCCGATTCTTTTTAGGTTATTCTGGATGGAGTAAGTCTCAATTAGAAAGTGAGTTAGATTCTACATCATGGTTGGTACGAGAAAATAAATTCAAAAATTTATTTCAAGTAGAGCATATAAGTTTTTGGAAAAATGAACTGATTAAAATAGGTGGTGTTTACAAAATATGGGCCAATGCCCCTAAAGACCCTAGTTTAAACTAGTGGCTAATTCTCTTAAAGAGAGGGCCATTTTTTGTCCCACTTCTGTATTATAAACCTTCTTTCTATATATTTTAACAGACTGAACGCCAATGATAGAATTGGTAATAAAAACTTCGTCGGCTTTAAGCAATTCAAAAGGAGATATTTTTCGCTCTTCCAGTTGATATACACTAGATTTTTTTAAACTTTGAATCATATTTTTTCTAATAATACCTTGAACGCAACCTTCTGTCAGTGGTGGTGTTATGACTGTATTGTCTTTTACCAAAAATACATTGCCATTAATGGCTTCAACAATATGCTTAGTATCATTAATTAATAAGCAATTATCATACTCATTTTCTTTAGCATATATACTGGCCAAAACGTTAACAATCCTGTTGGTTGTTTTTAACGTTGAAAGTATGTGGTCTTTATCCATCGCCAATAGAACTCGTCTTTTCTCTAAACGATCACTCCTTTCACTTTTAGGTTTTAAGGTTCTACAATTTGATTAACCATCTGAAAAACAAACTGAAATCTGTCAGCCCATTCCCATTCCCTTAAAAATTAAAGCGAAAG
>JAUIJW010000097.1 GCA_030431085.1 Bacteroidia bacterium | reverse complement strand
TAAACTTCAAACCATAGATAACCTTAATTTACTCTTTGAGTTCTATTCTGTCTACACCAATCCAATTAATGAACATAAAGATTCCTTTAATGAATTTATTCCATGGGCACAAACCTTGTTACAAGATTTTAACGACATAGATCAACAGTTAATTGATGGAGAAAAGATATTTGATTATGTAGCTGATGCAAAAAGAATAGAACATTGGGGGCAACATCAAAAAACTGCGCTTACCCAAAACTATATTAATCATTACTTAAGTTTTAAAAAATTATATATTGACTTATCAAAGCACTTGCTATCAAAACAGATAGGCTATAATGGCTTAATT
This sequence comes from Bacteroidia bacterium, assembly GCA_030431085.1. GTDB lineage: Bacteria > Bacteroidota > Bacteroidia > Flavobacteriales > Flavobacteriaceae > Lutimonas. The sequence continues at coordinate 7,842 of JAUIJW010000097.1, read as the reverse complement.
GCCAAAAATGCCGTAAAGCATTTACCCAATTATCTCATATCCAACCCAAGTCAAACCTTCTTATTTGCAGGATTTAATGCACTTACTAAAGTAGAAGAAAAAATAATTTTGGAGGTCTTACATGCTAATAGAGGACATATTTTCTGGGATACCGATATTTTTCACAATCAGCATCCAACAGCCACCAATTTTTTTATTAAAAAATATAAATCTAATTGGGCTTACTACGCCAATCATGATTTTCAATGGCAATTTAATCAATTAGATCAGCCTAAGCATATATATACCAGAAGTGTTCCTAAAAATATTAGCCAATGCAAGGAAGTAGCGGAAATTTTAACGCAAATCCACCACAAACAAGGTCATTTAAGTAATACGGCTGTTATCTTGGGTAATGAAGCTCTATTACCCGTGATGCTAAATTCTTTGCCTAAAGTGGTAAAGCATGTTAATATTACCATGGGCCTTTCTATAAAAGACACGCCCTTCAGCACTTTTTTTGAAAACCTTTTTAAACTACACCTTAATGCCGTACAAAATAACGGACGCTATTATTATAAGGATCTTTTTGGTGTAATTCATAATCATTTGTTTCAAATTCCATTATTGAAACAAGAATCATTTATCAAAAATTTAGAAAATCAAGTATATCGTGATAAATCGCTTTTCTTTGAGCCCTCTCAAATTATAGATGCCACGAAAGAATCTTATCGATTAAGCCAATTTATTCAACCCATCTTTGATTCCTGGCCAAATCAAGTTAATGCCATTATTAAACAGTTACATCGTATTATTTTACAACTAAAAATCAATTCAAATTTTAATACTATTGAGCTAGAGTATTTATTGAAATTTGAAAATATTTTCACGCAGTTAGATAATCTCAATTCTCACTATCATCATATTTCTAACCTTAGTACTTTATTTTATTTTTACAAACAACTTACAAATTCAGAAAAAATAAATTTTCATGGTGAACCCCTACAAGGTCTGCAAATAATGGGATTATTAGAATCTCGCGTATTAGATTTTGATCATGTTATACTCTGTTCTGTAAACGAAGGTATTATACCAACACATCATTCTAGCAAGTCATTTATCCCATTTGATATTAAAACAGATGTAGACTATAGAATGCCCACCTATCAAGAAAAAGATGCCGTCTTTGCTTATCATTTTTATAGAATTCTACAACGTTCTCAAAATGTATACCTACTTTATAATTCTGTTTATGATGATTTTGGTGCAGGAGAGAAAAGTAGATTCATCCAAGAATTAGAAATTCTATATCAAAAAGGCGCTTTTAAACATTTAAAATTTCACCAAGATGGTGTTACACCTAAAATTAACTCAGAAGCATCTCATCAAAAATCTGTGTCAAAATCTGCAGAGCTTATCGAAACTCTTCACAAACTAGTTGTTCGAGGCCTGTCTCCTTCTTCTATTAACCTCTTTATTAAAAATCCTTTTCAATTTTACGAAAGAAAAGTATTGGGGGTTAAAGAATATAAAACTGTAGAAGAAAATGTAGCTGCTAACACTTTTGGCACTATCATTCATGAAACTTTAAGATACTTATACCAACCATGGATCAACCAAATTTTACTCAAGGAAAATATCCTTCAAATGAAAAGTAAAGTTTCCGAGATGATTCAACATCAATTTAAAAACAATTATTCTCTTAATTCAATACAATCTGGAAAAAACTATCTTTCATATGAAATAGCTCAACAATATGTACATAATTTTTTAGATTTTGAAATACAACGGTTAGACTTGGGTGAAGAAATTATTGTTTTAGCTTTAGAAGAAGATTTTAGTATACAGCATCCTATTAATGAAATTAATAAAACAATAACTATTAAAGGACAAATAGATCGTATAGAAAAATGTAACGGAGTGCTAAGAATTATAGATTATAAAACAGGTCGTGTAAACTCAGCCGATCTAAAAATAAAAGATTGGAATCTCTTAGTTACAGATCCTAAATACGATAAATGCTTACAAGTGTTGCTGTATGCCTATATGTATACTACGGTCAACAATCGAAATGTTGATTATCTTGAGGCAGGAATAATCTCTTTTAAAAATCTTAAGCAAGGCTTTATGCCATTTGGTACTACCATTGATAAAAACCTATGGCCCCTTTTTATTGAAAAATTAGACGCAATATTAATTCATCTTTTAGATATCGATATCCCATTTGTAGAAACAGAAGAACCAAAATACTATTAAGCTAATGATCATAGAAAAAAATTTAGTCATCCGCGGCAAGCATGAAAAACCTATCTTATTAGATGTTAGTTACAACAACAATCGTCAAACCAAAAATGCAGTAATTTTTTGCCATGGTTTCAAAGGGTATAAAGATTGGGGAGCTTGGCATTTAATGGCGAAATACTTTGCTCAGCACGGATATTTTTTTATCAAGTTTAACTTTTCACATAATGGTGGCACGACCGAAAACCCCATTGATTTTCCTGACTTAGAAGCCTTCGGACAAAACAATTTCTCCAAAGAGATGGATGACTTAGAATCTGTTATTAACTGGGTGTCTACAAATGATCTTTTTTCGTCGCAGATAAACGTTAATAATATTTCCTTAATCGGTCATTCTCGCGGTGGTGGTATTGTGGCATTAAAATCTTTTGAAAATACAACTATTAAAAAAGCCATAACCTGGGGTGGTGTTTCAGATTTTGGATCCAAATTTCCAAATGGCGATGTTTTAAAGCAATGGAAAGCAGAAGGTGTGATACACATTCCGAATCAAAGAACGCAACAACAAATGCCTTTGTACTATCAGTTTTACGAAGATTTTAAAAGAAATGAGCAGCGGTTCAATATTAAACGAGCTGTTGAAAACTTAAATATCCCTTACCTTATCATTCATGGCACAAAAGATGAAACCATTCCTTTTCATGAAGCTCAAAACCAACACCAATGGGGTAAAACAAGTACTTTAATTACTATTAATAATGGTGATCATTCGTTTGGCAGTATGCAACCTTGGCGCCAAAAAGAGCTTCCCTCAGATTTATATAAAGTTATCGATCACACTATCAGTTTTTTAAAAAAATAATTATTTTTTTTCTCTAAAATTGTTAACCTTATTAAACCTTAATCATAAACAGGAAAAGAAAAAGTTTAAAAACATCATTGCGTTTTGCAATAAAAAGAAAGAGTATTTTGGATGTTTTGTTTCCTATTTATTTTTAGGTTAACAAAAAAAGAGTCAATATTTATTGGCTCTTTTTATTTACAATCATTTTTAATATTAATCCCTTCGTAATCTAGCATTTAACCCATTCTCTAACATGTAGGTTTTATATTAAGACCACTTGTTAAAAACTTTTTGAGCAATGTGGATAAGTTAGATTTTTTATTTAACCTTTTTTTGAAATCTTTGTCAGCGAAGCGCATACCGCTATCATCCCAATAAACAATACTAATAACTCCAAAAAAATGTCAAACATAGAACCAATTTTAGCGCCCAATAACGACCGATTTGTAATTTTTCCCATTCAACATCACGATATTTGGGATTGGTATAAAAAGCAAGAAGCTTGTTTTTGGACTGCAGAAGAAATTGATTTACACCAAGATTTAACAGATTGGAATAATAAATTGACCGATGATGAGCGCTATTTTATCAAACATATTTTAGCTTTTTTTGCTGCTTCCGATGGTATTGTTAATGAAAATCTTGCAGAAAATTTTGTGAATGAAGTACAGTATTCTGAAGCCAAGTTTTTTTACGGATTTCAAATTATGATGGAAAACATCCATTCTGAAACTTATTCTTTACTCATCGATACTTATGTAAAAAATGAGGCTGAAAAGAATACTTTGTTTAAAGCCATTGAAAATTTTCCTGCCATAAAAAAGAAAGCAGATTGGGCTTTAAAATGGATTGAATCACCAAGTTTTGCAGAACGTTTAATTGCATTTGCAGCCGTTGAAGGTATTTTCTTTTCTGGAGCATTTTGTTCAATTTTCTGGTTGAAAAAGAGAGGTTTAATGCCTGGTTTAACTTTTTCTAACGAACTTATCTCTAGAGATGAAGGTATGCACTGCGATTTTGCAGTACACCTGCATAACAATCATTTAGTTAATAAAGTCCCTAAAGAAAGAATTCAAGACATTATTATCAATGCTTTAGATATTGAGAGAGAGTTTATTACAGAATCTTTACCCGTAAGTTTAATTGGTATGAATGCTAAATTGATGACTCAGTATTTAGAATTTGTTGCAGATAGATTACTTTTAGAGTTAGGCTGTGAAAAAGTGTATAACGCAACCAATCCTTTCGACTTTATGGAGATGATTTCTTTAGAAGGTAAAACAAATTTTTTCGAAAAAAGAGTATCAGAATACCAAAAAGCAGGAGTGAAATCTGGTGGCACAGGGAATATTTCTTTCGACGCCGATTTTTAGTATTTAAAAATTATCATAAATTAACAGAAGTAGGTTTATCAATCTATAGGGGTCGTTTGGCTCTAAATTTTAGGTAAAAAACTAACCTTTTTAAAATAAATAATATGTACGTAGTTAAAAGAGACGGAAAAAAAGAACCGGTAATGTTCGACAAAATTACCGCACGCGTAAGAAAATTATGCTATGGATTAAATGATTTGGTAGACCCTGTTAAAGTGGCCATGCGTGTCATTGAAGGTATTTACGATGGTGTCACAACATCAGAATTAGATAATCTCGCCGCAGAAATTTCTGCTACATTAACTACAACGCATCCAGATTATGCTAAAGTTGCTGCTAGAATTGCCGTATCTAATCTGCATAAGAATACTAAGAAGTCGTTTAGTGAAACTATGACCGACTTATATGAATATGTTAATCCAAGAACTGGAAAAAAAGCACCAATGGTTGCTGATGATGTTTATAAAATTATCATTGACAATAAAGATAAACTAGACTCAACCATTATTTATAACAGAGATTTTGGTTATGATTTCTTTGGATTTAAAACTTTAGAAAGGTCGTATTTATTAAAAATTAACGGGCAAATTGTCGAACGTCCACAGCACATGTTAATGCGTGTTTCTATTGGTATTCATAAAGAAGATATTGATGCAGCGATTGAAACTTATGAGCTAATGAGTAAGCGTTATTTTACACATGCGACACCAACTTTATTTAACTCTGGTACACCAAAACCACAAATGTCTTCTTGTTTTTTATTACAAATGCAAGACGATAGTATTGATGGAATTTATGATACTTTAAAGCAAACAGCTAAAATTTCTCAGTCTGCCGGTGGTATTGGCTTATCTATTCATAACGTAAGAGCTACAGGATCTTATATTAGAGGTACTAATGGCACATCTAATGGTATTGTCCCTATGCTAAGAGTATATAATGATACGGCTAGATACGTAGACCAAGGTGGTGGTAAAAGAAAAGGTTCATTTGCTGTATACTTAGAGCCTTGGCATGCCGATGTTTTTCAGTTTTTAGATCTAAAAAAGAATCACGGTAAAGAAGAAATGCGTGCACGCGATTTATTTTTTGCAATGTGGATTCCAGATTTATTTATGAAACGTGTTGAAGAAGATGGTGATTGGACTCTAATGTGTCCTAACGAATGTCCGCATTTATACGATACTTATGGTGAAGAATTTGAAAAACTCTATGCTGGCTATGAAAAAGTTGGTAAAGGTCGAAAAACAATCAAAGCACGTGAGTTATGGGAAAAAATACTAGAAGCTCAAATTGAAACTGGTAACCCATATATGCTATATAAAGATGCTGTAAACCGTAAAACAAATCATAAAAACTTAGGTACCATTCGCTCATCAAATTTATGTACAGAAATTATGGAGTATACAGCAAAAGATGAGGTTGCTGTATGTAACCTAGCTTCTATTGCCATACCAATGTTTGTGAGCGAAGATGCTGATGGTAATAAATTTTTTGACCATAAAAAGCTATTTAAAGTTACTAAAAAAGTAACTCGTAATCTCGATACCGTTATTGATGAGAATTTTTATCCTGTAAAAGAAGCCGAAAATTCTAACCTACGTCACAGACCAGTTGGTTTAGGTATACAAGGTTTAGCCGATGCGTTTATCATGCTTAGACTACCGTTTACAAGTGATGAAGCCAAACAGTTAAATCAAGATATTTTCGAAACTATTTACTTTGCAGCTCTCACTTCTTCTATGGAGATTGCCAAAGCTAAAGAGCCTTATTCAACCTATAAAGGGTCACCCATTTCCCAAGGAGAATTTCAATTCAACATGTGGAATGTAAATGAAGATGACCTTAGCGGAAGATGGGATTGGAAAAAGCTACGTGAAAATATTCTTCAACACGGGGTAAGAAACTCTTTATTAGTGGCCCCAATGCCAACGGCATCGACATCGCAAATTCTTGGAAATAACGAAGCCTTTGAGCCTTATACTTCTAACATTTATACGAGAAGAGTACTTTCTGGTGAGTTTATTGTAGTTAACAAACATTTACTCGAAGATTTGGTGAAATTAAACCTTTGGAACAACGACATGAAAGAAGAAATCATGCGTTCTAACGGTTCAATACAGCATATTGATGAAATTCCTCAAGACCTAAAAGATCTTTACAAAACAGTTTGGGAAATGAGTATGAAAGATATTATCGATATGGCGCGTCAAAGAGGATATTTCATTGATCAATCGCAATCACTCAACCTGTTTATGCAAGACCCTGATTTTGGTAAGCTAACCTCAATGCATTTCTATGCATGGAAATCTGGACTTAAAACTGGTATGTATTACCTTAGAACTAAATCTGCCGTAAATGCCATTCAATTTACAGTTTCTAAGAAAAAAGAAGGCTTGCCAGCAGGCGCTACAGAAGAGCAGCCTTTAACGGGAGATGAATTAAGAGAATTGATTTTAAAGTCTAAAGACAATCCAGACGATTGTTTAATGTGCGGCTCTTAACGAACGACCTTAACACAATACAATCTAAAATCTAAAATAACCTGCAGTTTTGCAGGTTATTTTTTTGGGGATAAACCGATTTGGTTTATTAGTGAAACGAAGGGGAAGATTTTATGGATTTAAAGCTAAATCTCGAGGTAACTGAACTTTTTTAGCATATAATTTTTCATTAATTGTAAAAATCTCTCCTTCATTAACGGTTACGCTTGGTACTGTTATTGGTTCGTAGCCCACAAAGTTAATAAACAGAGTATACGTACCATCGGCTAAAGCCAATTCAAATTCACCCTCAAGGTTTGTAGTTGCTGTTAAATTCTTTTCTAAAATTTTAATATTCGCAAAGGGCAAGGCTTCATTATTATTTTCACCATCTAAAATTTGTCCTTGTATTTTTCCATCTTGAGCATATCCAATGGTAGACAAAACGAGCATCGTAAAGAAGAGTATTTTTTTCATCACTTTAATTTTAAAGGGCAAAGAAAGCAATACAATGTTTTTTTAATGTTAAATCGAGGTTATTAAATAATTATAGAATAAAAAATAGTAAGTTTTTGTCTTCAAAAGTTATAGTATATTAGCGCAAATTTTAAACTATGAATTGGGAACAATTACTTTCATTGAAACGCTTTGGAGATACCGAAAAAAGGCACAGAATAGACCAAGATGAAACGCGATTAGGCTTTGAAGTAGATTACGATAGAATCATTTTTTCTGATTCGTTTAGAAGTTTACAAGATAAAACCCAAGTAGTACCACTTTCTAAAACAGATTTTGTACACACCAGACTTACACATAGTTTAGAAGTATCTGTTGTAGCACGAACCCTAGGTAGAACAGTTGGAAAACACCTATTAGAAAAATATCCAAATCTCAAAAAATTGGGATATCAAATCAATGATTT
>JAUIJW010000096.1 GCA_030431085.1 Bacteroidia bacterium | reverse complement strand
CTGTATTGGTACCCTATAATACTTGCGGTGCCTATCAGTCTGGGGTGTTAGGAGTGAGTGTGGCAGACTATTTTGTATATGCCATATTTAATTATTTAAGTCCATTCATGACTTTGTTCTTTGCTGCCTTTCATATTAAAATAAAGCAGTTGAGTAAGAAATAAACTAAACGAGTATTTTTCTTTAAGTTATAATTATATTTACATACCTAAGCAGGTAGTAATTGTAGATGTAATATGGCTAAAATTTTAATTTCAGGAGGTACGGGTTTGGTAGGAACTAGTTTAGGTAAACAGTTCGTGGTAGAAGGTCATCAGGTAATTACATTAAGCCGTACAACAACAAAAGAAAGCACCACATCTTTTTGGGATATAGAAAATAAAATTATTGATGTAGATCTAGTCAATAGTTGTGAAGTTATTATTCATTTAGCTGGAGCCAATATAAGTAATACCAGATGGACTAAGGCAAGAAAAAAAGTGATTATCAATAGTAGAGTACAAGGCGCTAGTTTATTATACAATGCTATTCGCGATCAAACCAATGTAAAATATTTTATATCTGCCTCTGCAGTTGGTTATTATGGTGCTGTAACAACTGCTCATGTATATGAAGAAAACGATAAGCCTTACAATGATTTTTTAAGCAAAGTGTGTCAACTTTGGGAAGCCGCAGCAGATCAGTTTCAAGCTAAAAATATTAAAGTCATAAAATTAAGAACAGGTGTGGTACTATCTGATAAAGGAGGAGCGTTTAAAAAATTTGAAGCAATTGCCAATAATTATCTGGCGGCTCCATTGGCATCAGGTAAGCAATTTGTACCTTGGATCCATATTGATGATTTAGTTAGGATGTATATTTATGTGTTGAATCACAACCTTTCTGGTAGTTATAATGCGGTGGCTCCTCAACACGTTAGTAATAAAGACTTAATGATTCATATAACACAGAAACTCAATAAACCAATGTGGCCAATATCTGTTCCAAAGGTTGTGCTTAGGCTAGGGCTTGGCGAAATGGCGAAGATGTTAACAGAAGGAAGTAAGGTGTCTTGTCACAAAATAAAAAAGACTGGATTTAAATTTAATTATGAAAATATTGATCAGGCATTAAAAGATTTAACATGAGTATTATTTCAATTGTAGATTTTACCTAAAGCGAAGTATTTAGTATTATGAATAAAGTGTTATTGAGTAATTTAGAACTTTTTACCCATCAAGATTTTTTCAGTAAAAAGCTTATAGATAGTATTCCTGGTGTGTTTTATGTTTATAAAGAATATGGTCAATCTTATAAGTTGTTCACCTGTAATAAGCAACATTTAATGGTTACGGGCTATACTGCGGAAGAATCCATAGGTCAAGAACCGTTTTTTTTTGTAAACACCAACTCGTATGCTTCGATTGAGAAAGGATTATCCAATATCAAAACTAAAAGTTATGTCAACCAGGTATATGCCAGTTTTTTAACTAAATCAAAAGAAATAGTACCCTATGTTTTTGAAGGTTACGGCTTCGAATTTGAAAATGAAAACTATTTTATGGGGGTTGGAAGTGATATCTCAGATCTTGTATTGGTCAATCAAGAACTTAAACTAGAACGTTTGAAAAGAGCAAATAGAGATAAAGAGTTGTTGACGTTGGCCTTAAGAGGGCACGAAAAAGAGTCTTTGTTAGTATCTATAGCAAACAAATTAGAACGTATCGTGCCACAAATAAGTAATAAAAAACTTGGGTTAGAGATCAAAGATATTTCTAAAAGAATCTATAGTATTGAGGCTGTATCCAATAATCACTGGAATGATTTTGAATCTTTATTTATGAATGTGCATGAGTCTTTTTACAATAAATTGAGACTACGACACGCTACTATTTCTAAAACAGAACTACAGTATTGTGCACTTGTAAAAATTAATTTGAGTAACCAGCAAATATGCAATGTTCTTAACATATCTATGGAGGGTCTAAAAAAGAAAAAGTATAGATTAAAACAAAAAATAGGCCTGCATAGAAACCAAAAATTAGAACAATACATTACCTCTCTTTAATGTCCTCTTTTTGTCCTTTTTATTTTTATTGAATAACAGTTAATTTTACTGTTAGTTGTTTTGGAGGATAAAATTACCTTTCTGAAACATGATAAATATAACTAATTAAAACCACAGATTATGAATGCTAAGTTTGTAACATTGTTTGCATTAGCTATGCTGTTGGTGTATTCATGTAATGCCCCGTCATCTAATCAAAAGAATAAAGATAAGGCTAGTGAACCGAAAGAAGTAAATACCACGATGTTGCTGGCTTCTTGGAATCAACAACCTCGCGAGCAAATTTTGAAATGGCTAGATATGGTCACCAAAGAGGGCTCTCCAGATTTTATTCCTGTAAAAGATAGAATTGCTACGTTTGATAATGATGGTACTATTTGGGCAGAGCAACCTATGTATTTTCAGCTCCTATTTGCTTTAGATAGAATTAAAGAGTTAGCCGTAGACCACCCAGAATGGAAAACCCAAGAACCATATAAGTCAGTTATAGAAAATAACATAGAAAATGTAATGGCTCAGGGTATGGAGGGTTTAATGCATATTATCGCTGCTAGTCATAGTGGCATGTCGCAAAAAGAATTTAAAAGTGAAGTGGAAGAATGGATAAGCACAGCCAAACATCCAAAAACGGATAAAAGATTTGATCAAATGATTTATCAGCCCATGTTGGAGTTAATCAGTACTTTACAGCAATATGAGTTTAAAACTTACATCGTTTCTGGTGGAGGTGTAGATTTTATGAGAGCTATTGTTCCAGAAATTTATAACATTCCAGAAGAACAGATTATAGGTAGTACCATAAAAACAGAATATCAATATAATGATGGTAATCCTAAAATTGCTAGACTTCCTAAAATAGATTTCATAGATGATAAAGAAGGGAAACCAGTTAATATTCAAAAAATCATAGGTAAAAAACCAGTTTTAGCGGTAGGTAATTCTGATGGCGATTTGCAAATGTTACAATGGACCGCCTCAAACACCTATAAAAATTTACCTATTTACATTCACCATACAGATGGTGAAAGAGAATGGGCTTATGATAGGGCATCTAAAATTGGCGGTTTAGATAAAGGTTTAGACCAGGCTAAAAGTGATGGTTGGCTTGTTGTAGATATGAAAAACGATTGGAAAACTATTTTTATCAACTAAATAAGAAACAACAACAATTTTAACCATAAATCAATAACAATGAAAAAAACAAAACTATTTAATTTTTTCACTACTAATGTGCATAGCTACTACTGCAGTATATGCACAAAAAAAGCCCAATATTTTAGTTATTTGGGGAGATGACATTGGTTGGTCCAATGTAAGTTTTAACAACAATGGTTTAATGGGGTATAAGACCCCAAATATAGATCGTATTGCCAATGAAGGCGCTGTATTTACAGATTGGTACGGGCAACAGTCTTGTACCGCAGGTCGTGCCGCTTTTATTTTAGGACAGCACCCATTTAGATCGGGATTATTAACTATTGGTATGCCTGGTGATAGCCATGGTATACAAGATAGCCAACCTACCATTGCAGAGCTATTAAAACCTCAAGGTTATGCTACTGGTCAATTCGGGAAAAACCACTTAGGAGATCAAGATGCCCATTTACCAACCAAACATGGTTTTGATGAATTTTTTGGTAATTTATACCACCTCAATGCTGAAGAAGAGCCAGAAGGATACTATTATCCGAAAGATCCAGAATTTAGAAAAAAATTCGGACCAAGGGGCGTGATACACTCTACAGCTGATGGGAAAATCGAAGACACGGGACCTTTGACTAAGAAGCGTATGGAAACAGTTGATGATGAGTTTGAAGCTGCAGCAGTAAAGTTCATTAAAAAAGCCGTTGCAGATGGTAAACCTTTCTTTGTATGGTTAAACTCGACTCGTTGTCACGTTTGGACTCATTTAAAGCCTGAAAGTGAAGGAAAAACAGGAATAGGTCTTGTACCAGATGCTATGGTAGAACACGATTTATCTGTAGGAAGAATGCTTGATTTATTGGATGAATTAGGCGTGGCAGATAATACTATTGTGATGTACTCAACAGATAACGGTGCAGAGAAATTCACTTGGCCTGATGGAGGTTCTACACCATTTAGAGGTGAAAAAGGAACAACTTGGGAAGGCGGTTTCCGTGTACCTACTGCTATCAAATGGCCAGGGGTAATTAAACCAGGTTCTGTATATAATGATATTTTTTCTCATGAAGATATGATGCCTACCTTGGTAGCGGCTGCAGGTGAGCCAAATATTAAAGAAAAAGTATTAAAAGGTTATAAAGCAAATGGTAAAACCTTTAAGCAACATTTAGATGGTTATAATATGTTACCATTCTTAAAAGGGGAAGTTAAAGAGTCACCTCGAAAAGAGATCTTTTATTTTGATGCAGGAGCTAATTTAAATGCCATCCGATACGGCAATTGGAAATTACACTTTACCATTATGGAAGGGTCTATAAATACAGCTTACCGTAAAGCTCCATCTTGGCCTTTAGCTATTAACCTTAGAGCTGATCCATATGAAGTATCACCAGATTCTGGTTTATACACTAAATGGTATGGTGAAAACATGTGGTTGTTTGTACCTGCACAACGTTATGCTGCTAATTTCTTGAACACATTTAAAGAGTTTCCACCGCAAACAGGTTCTTCTTTATCTATAGACAAGGTAGTACAATCTTTATCGACACCACCAAGAAACTAGTTGGTTAAGAAAATAGAACAAGGCTGATATGATTTTATAAAGTTGTATCGGCTTTTTTTACCTTTATAAGTATTAAAACGTAAAAATATGACAGCATTAGAAGCAATCAACCACTTAAAAACGCAAATGTCTGCCTCAATAATTGGGCAAGATACTTTAGTTAATAGATTGGTTTTGGTTTTGTTAGCGGATGGAAATATGCTATTAGAAGGTTTACCTGGCTTAGCAAAAACTAGAGCGATTAAAACACTGGCTAAAGAACTGAATTGTGGTTTAAGTAGAATTCAATTTACCCCAGATTTATTGCCATCGGATATTACCGGGACGGAAATTTATCAACCCGATGCTGAAGAAAAGTTTATTTTTCAGCAAGGTCCAATTTTTAGTAATCTTATTTTGGCCGATGAGATTAACCGTTCTCCTGCCAAAGTGCAATCTGCCTTGTTAGAAGCCATGGAAGAAAGACAAGTGTCGGTAGCTGGAAAAACCTACCCGATGGACCCATTATTTATGGTTATGGCTACACAAAATCCTGTAGAACAGGAAGGAACTTATCCTTTGCCAGAAGCACAAATGGATCGTTTTTTAATGCACGTTATGATCGATTATCCTGACGATGCATCAGAACTGGCCATAATGAGGTTAAATCGTAATGAACAGGTTAAAGCAAAAGGTTCTTCCGAAAATAAATTAGATCCCAAAGTAATATTTGAAGCCCGAGAAGAAATTGCAAAAATTACAATTTCTGAAGCCATGGAAAAGTATATTGTAGATATTATCTCGGCTACGAGACACCCCAAAAAATACAATGAAGAGTTGGCGCAGTGGTTAGATTACGGGGCAAGCCCAAGAGGTACCATAGCTTTAGATCGATCTTCGAGAGTACATGCTTGGATGGAAGGTAGAGATTTTGTAAATCCTGATGATATTAGAGCTGTTGTACATGATTGTTTAAGACATCGCTTAATTTTAAGTTATGAGGCCAATGCAGAAGGGATATCTGCAGATGATGTCTTGGATAAAATATTAAAAGAAGTCGCCGTATTGGCATAATATGCATGTCTAAAGAAACTACATATCCTAAAGATATTTTTACTTCTTTGTCTGAGTTGTTAAAAATGGAGCGTTATGCACATTATTTTTCTTACTTAGCTAGAAAGCAAAGAGTCAACTCTATTTTGGCAGGTAAACACACTTCCAAATTAAGAGGACGTGGTCTAGATTTTGAAGAAGTAAGGCATTACGTTAAAGGAGATGATATTAGAAATATTGATTGGAAAGTTACTGCAAGAACCAAAGAAACGCATACCAGAGTTTATACAGAAGAAAAGGAAAAACCTGTACTCATAGTAGTAGACCAATCTAAAAGTATGTTTTTTGGCAGTGAAAAAAGAACCAAGTCGGTAGTGGCGGCGGAGTTAGCTGCGGTATGTGCCTTTAGAGTTTTAAAAGAGGGTGACCGCGTTGGGGGGATTGTTTTTGCAGATAAGGGTATAGACTATATTGCACCTAAAAGAAGTAGAAAGTCTATTCTACATTTTTTAGATAAAGTGGTTACTAGAAATCATGAATTAAAGGAGTCTGACCCAGTTGTATTTGAAGAAGCTTTAGAAACTACTTTAATGCGTGTTAAAAATGTGGTAACTCATGATTTTACAGTAATTATTGTGAGTGATTTTATTAGATATGATCAAAGAGTAATCAAAGCTCTACGAACAATGGCGCTGCATAATGATGTTATATTGGCAAAAGTATATGATCCACTTGAAAAAAAGCTACCTAATATTAGTTTTGTGGCGGGTAATCAATCGCATCAAATAACTGTACAAAGCGAGAAGAAAAAAATTGATAATGCGTACAAAGAATTATATGCCAGTAACTTTAAAACGTTTCAGGTTGAAATGAAAAAACATAAAATTCCTGTGTTTGAAATAGATACCGTTTTAGCAGTAGATCAACAGATAAAAGAATTGTTCGGAAGTATTAGAAAATAGGATTATGTTTTTACAATCAGACATCAATTTACAAAACATTTACGAACCAGAAGCGGTTCAATTTTCATTCGACACTATTGGATGGAAAATTATGGCCGTTATCCTATTATTAATAGTATTAACTATTACTTTTTTTGTCATAAAAAAATACATCAAAAATAAATACAGAAGAGAGGCTATAAGTCGCCTAACACAAACACAATCAATTCAAGATATTTTAGTGATAGTAAAACAAGTTTGTATGCAAACTTATGGTAGACAAACTACAGCAGATTTACATGGTAATCAATGGTTTTCTTTTTTAGATAGTAAAGTAAAATCAAGTTTGTTTATTCCTTTAGAAAAGGAGGTTCTCAATGCACTCTATCAGCAAAAGGAAATTTCTTTAGAGGTAAAAAATCAATTGCTTAGCAATAGTAAAAAATGGATTAAAACGCATGCCTGATAATTTTGAAATAGCTTATAAGTGGGTATTGTTTTTAATACCGCTACCTTTTTTAATATATCTCTTGTTGCCAGCTTTACGGATGAAGAGCCAATCTATTTTGTTACCAACATTTGATTATGCCGTGAAAGCCACTAACCAAAAACCCAAAAAATCTGCCGAAATTAAAAAGAAGAATTTCATTAAATGGCTAGGTCTATTTTTGGTTTGGATACTCTTATTAGCAGCATTGAGTTCGCCTCAATTGGTAGGAAAACCAGAAAAGAAAGTAAAGACTTCCCGTAATTTTTTAATCGCAGCCGATTTATCCTTTAGTATGGCCCATCGAGATTGGCATAAAGAAAGCAAAACCATGCGCCGTTGGGATGCTGTAAAAGATGTCATGCATAAATTTATTGCCAAGCGTACTGGTGATCGTATGGGATTGATTTTTTTCGCAACTAATGCCTATATACAAGCGCCTTTTACTCCAGATTTGCCAGTAGTCGACAAAATGCTTGAAGAGGCAGATGTGGGTATGGCTGGTCAAATGACTCATATCGGAAAAGCCATTAATAAGGGCATTGAAATGTTTGAAAAAGATACGATCAAAACCAAAGTGATGCTTTTGGTTACAGATGGTGTGGATGCGGGTGATGATGTTTTAAAGGTTCAACGTTACTTTAAACAAGCCGTACGCATGATTTTAGGCAATTCGAACCGTAAATTGGTTATTTTGTGTGATCAATTTGACGAGATTTACCAAGAAGCATCGCCCCGTTTGTTTGCCAACTTACGTGGCTTACGCGAGGCGTATAAATATCGCATCTCTTACTTTATTTTCACCCGTGACTTGTTGACCAATTTAGTTGATCTTGATGCCGAACGGGAAGAGTTTTATGAATTGATGGCTTCTAACATTATGGGATTGAAACCATACAATCATATTGATGCCAATTTACTTTTGTTGCGCATTGCGGAACGCAACAATATGGATTTACCCGAAGGTGTGTCTGAAATGCTCTACCAGTTGACGGGTGGTCATG
>JAUIJW010000095.1 GCA_030431085.1 Bacteroidia bacterium | reverse complement strand
ACCAATTATTGTTCTTGCTGTGTTTGGTGTGTTATTCAACCTTTATAGAAGAAAAAAATATACATCCTAAAATTTTGTTAAAAACAATTTAACAAATCAAATAATGTCTATAATTAGTTAATTTTAAGACTTATTAACTTATATTAACTACTTATGAAACTAAAACTTACAATTTTAATTATTGCTCTATCTGTATGTACCATTCAGGCGCAGATAAAAACACCTCAGCCAAGTCCTTCAGCCACGATTAATGAATCGATTGGTTTAACCGATGTTAGCATAGAATATTCTCGTCCATCCGCTAGAGGAAGAGTTATTTTTGGCAACTTAGTTCCTTTTGGAAAATTATGGAGAACTGGTGCCAATGCCAATACCAAAATATCATTTAAAACAGATGTAGAAATTGGTGGCAAAACCCTTAAAAAAGGAACTTATGCCATATATTCTATTCCTAATAAAGAACACTGGGATATTATCTTCTACAAAGATGCCAATAACTGGGGCTTACCTCAAAAATGGGATGATAGCAAAGTAGCCGCTAAAACCAAGGCGAAAGTTGAAAAAATGCCTTTTTCAATAGAAACCTTCACTATAGGCATTGGTGATTTGGCCAACTCAAAAAGTGGTTCTCTTTACATGTTATGGGATGATACTTCTGTTTCTTTTAACATCAATACACCTACAGATGCTATTGCCTCTAAAAGTATAGAAGCTGTTATGGCAGGGCCATCGGCTAATGACTATTTTAGAGCCGGAAGCTATTACTTTAAGTCTGGTAAAGATTTAAACAAAGCTTTAGAATGGGTTTCTAAAGCCACAGAAATGAATCCTGATGCCTTTTGGATGTTTAGAGAAAAATCTCTTATCCAAGCTAAAATGGGTGACAAAAAAGGAGCTATTGCTAGTGCTAAACAATCTTTAGCTGGAGCTGAAAAAAGCAAAAATGACGATTACATCAAAATGAATAAGGAATCTATTGAAAAATGGAGTAAATAAAAAAACATGAAACAACTTAGTATATTATTCGCATTCTTATTCATTGCCAGTATAAGTTATGCTCAAAAAAGTCCTAGAAAACAATCTCAAGGCACAATTGATGGTACAGCTATAGCAATTGATTATGGTGCTCCAAGTGTAAAAGGAAGAACCATATGGGGTGGCTTAGAAAAATATGGCAAAGTTTGGAGAGCTGGTGCCAACGAAAACACAACTGTAACTTTAGATAAAGATGTGAAAATTAATGGAAAGACATTAAAAGCTGGTAAATATGGCTTTTTTATTATTCCTAATAAAGATAAAGATTGGGTTGCCATTTTTAACACCAAAAATGATGGATGGGGTGCTTATGCCTATAAACAATCTCAAGATGCCCTACGGGTTAATATCAAACCAGAGTTTGTTGAAGATACTCAAGAAATGTTAAGTTATTCCATTGATGACGACAGTATTAATTTTGCTTGGGATAAAGCAAGGCTCAGTATCCCAGTAAAATAAAAAAATAACATATTTAATAAACGAAAGACCCTATCAGGGTCTTTTTTTTATCACCATTAATAACTTATATATTTAGTGTGGAGCGAAGATAATTTTCGTTTTAAAAAAGACTTATCCCGTCAACTGGCAACCTCATTTTTTAGCGGATGCTTTCTTTATCTATTAAATCGGATAATATAGCGTGTAGATTTCTGCTTATTCTCAACCTATTGCTTTTACTATCTATTTCAAAAACTCTAATATTCTTTTAAAATCAGCTAGGGATTAAACTTCTGAAATCGTTGTTGACTTTTGAATAATCCAAGCTATAACCATTACCAAAAAGCAACCTAATAAATTCAACCACAAAAAAGGCAATACATCTAGAAGAAACACTCCAATAACTAAGATTTGGGTAATTACTGCCGCTATAAAAACAGCTCTTCCTTGAACTATTTTTACAAAAAATGCTAATAAAAATATAACTAAAATATTCCCATAAAAAATAGAACCTATAATATTTACCAATTGAATTAAATTATCGAAGAGGTTAGCTACGCTTGCAAAGGCTATAGCCAGTATACCCCAAAGTACGGTAAAAAGTTTAGTAGCTTTTACAAAATGGATTTCAGATTTTTCTTGTTTTATATTTCTTTTGTAAAGGTCAATCGTCGTAGTTGAAGCTAGGGCATTTAATTCTGAAGCTGTTGAAGACATCGCTGCCGATAAAATTACCGCTAGTAGTAGTCCGATTAATCCTTTAGGTAAATTATTCAGTATAAAATGAATAAATATATAGTCTTTATCATTGGTCTCTGCTTTTTCGTCGGCTTTCTTAATCATGGTTTTAGCCTGCTCTCTAAATTGTTGATCCTGTAGATTGAGCGTACGAATTTCTTCAATCAATCTAGTGTTATTTGGCTGATCGATTAAAGCCAACTGTTTAGTTCTTATATCATTTTCAAGATTTAAATGTTGTTGTTCTAAACTTTCATATTTTTGAGCCAATTCCGACTGTTTTACTGATGCCGTAGCTGCAGGATTAAAATTTAAAGGTGTTGTATTAAATTGATAAAACACAAATACCATAACCCCTACCAACAAAATAAAGAATTGCATCGGTATTTTTAAAAAGCCATTGAATATCAATCCTAATTGACTTTCTCTAACAGATTTTCCTGATAAATATCGTTGCACTTGTGATTGATCTGTACCAAAATAAGACAACATCAGAAATGTACCTCCAATCAATCCAGTCCAAACTGTATATCTATTATTTAGATCAAATGAGAAATCTAAAATATTCATCTTACCATTAGCCCCAGCAATATCTAATGCTTTGGTAAATGTAATATCTTGAGGCAAGTAATCTAAAATAAGAAAGAAGGCAATAAACATCCCTAAAAATATAATTCCCATTTGCTGTTTTTGAGTCACACTTACAGCTTTTGTCCCTCCAGAAACTGTGTAAATGATTACAAGAACTCCTATAATAATATTGAGGTAGATTAAATTCCACCCTAATACCGCAGAGAGAATTATGGCTGGAGCAAAAATGGTAATTCCCGCAGAAAGACCTCGTTGCACTAAGAAGAGTATTGCGGCTAGTGTTCGGGTTTTTAAATCGAACCTTCCTTCCAAGTATTCGTATGCGGTATAAACTTTTAACTTATGATAAATCGGTATAAAAACCATGCAAATAATAATCATGGCAATAGGCAATCCAAAATAAAATTGCACAAAGCCCATACCACTATGAAACGCCTGACCTGGAGTTGACAAAAAGGTAATAGCACTCGCTTGAGTAGCCATAACAGACAAACCTATGGTCCACCATTGGCTTTTATTCCCTCCTTTAATAAAGTCTTGAACATTATTGCTTCCCTTCGTTTTCCAAACACCATAGGCTACAATTGCAAATAAAGTTAATAGTAAAACAATCCAATCTAAGTTAGTCATATTACCAAGAAAATTTTACCATTAAAACATAGAACAAAATGAGGTATATAAGATTAAAGGCTAATAATAAAGTGAAAATTTTTTGCCATTTACCAAATTGAGGCTTATCTAATTTGTTCATAATTAATTTTTTAGTTGTTGTTCTTCTTGCCTACCAGCATCTATCATGTTAGCAAAAAGTTTAAAAGCACCTGGCACACCAGCCGGCAATTCTCTAAAAAAAGATAGGCCTGTATAAATGTAGTTTCCTTTACCATATTTGGCGATAAGCAAGCTTCCTTTTTTTGCAGACTCACCTTTGTCATGCATTGATAATATAGGTTTAAACTCTGTAGCCCATTTGTTTGGAAAGTAAAGCCCTCTCTCTTGAACCCAACCATCAAAGTCTTTCCTTGTAATTTGATTGGGGAAATTTAGAATCTCGGCATCTTTATTTAAAAACTTTACCTCAGAATTTTCATCCGTTACCCTATCTCGTGATAACTCTAAAGGATATGGTGCCAAATTACCATTTATTTTTAAACGATGACTGGTATTATATTGCACAATCATATTTCCGCCTGAGTGCACATATTCAAGTAAATCTTTTTGTTTTAACCTCAAATTATCAATAGTATTATAGGCTCTAATTCCAACAATAATGGCATCGTATTTTTTAAGGCTATTAACACTAATGTTCTCTACTGGAATAATTTCAACTTGATACCCCGCTTGCCTTAAACTTTGTGGAATATCATCACCAGCACCGTTAATATAACCTATTATTTTAGACTTAGTTTTTAAGTTTAGTTTTACCACTTTAGCCTTCGCAGGCTTCACAATGAACTGATTAGGGATATGATCGTAATTTATACTTACGATATCTTGATTAAAGGTTTTATGCCCTACATTAACCCTAGGAGAGATATAGCCTGTACTCTGTCCAGACGGCGGTGTAACGTTGAAATAAACCGTTTGTTCTGCGTCTTTTTCATTAATCTCAAACGGTATATTTTCTGGAAATACTTGCCAGCCTTCTGGCACTTCTAAGTTTACAGTTCCTTTAGACCTACTGGTATGGTTAACTACCTTTACAGGAATTTGTTTCGGTGTATCTGAGTTAAAAATTACTACACTAGAGGCGATGGAGGTTGATATTTCGGGAATGACTTGAAACGGCTGATAAACTTCTCCTTTTACAGGATCGTTATATTTGTAAATAACATCCCTTTCAAAAGAAATAGTTTGCCCTTCTATGTTCAGATTAAACCTAGCCTTTAGCTCTGGACGGTTAATTGGCTGACCAATTAATGACTCATTTTCAACAAAATACATCCCCATAGATGCCTTATCATTCAACCAATAAGGGCTTGTATAGGCCGAATTTTCACTAATCTCAATATGGTTTTTTATATCTAAGTCTTTATTATGCTCTAATGGCTTAGCCACCTCTATTTCTGTTTTTTGAGGTAGTAAAACTACAGACTCTAAAATCATAGGCTGTGCACTTCTATTAATAGCCTCTATAGCCACAGGTATACGTTCTTTTTTAATCCCGTAAGGTTCATTAGATTTAACTTCAAGAAACAATCCTGCACAGGCTGCAATTATATCTTTGATTTGTTTGGTTTTATACTCTCGCCAATAATCATCTTTTAAGTCCTTAATAAGTTGATAGGCTTGCATTAATTTAGGAATGCTCTTTGATGGTGTAATAAAGTCAAAATTATCTTCAACCTCCTTAAGAATCTTACCAATAGCTTTGCCCCCTTCTACTCTACTCCAAGTTGTATTAATGCCATCGAACAACGATTGTTTTGGCATATCTCCTTTTAACAATTCTAGGTATTCCATTTCATCGCCTCTACTGCCAGTACTCCCAAAACCTTGAGACTTATGCATACTTCTACTCAATGATGCAATTTCTGAGTTTGATAAACCTTTCCAAGGATAGTATTCTCCAACATTAACTTGAAACATTTTAGATTTATCTGCCTTCTCAAATTTTTCTTGACTTCCATAAAACCACCAAGAAGTATTAAAAAATATCCTTTTTACTTGCCATGGCTCAACAGTTTTAGTTTTATAATCAGGTTGGGGGGCTAAGTCAAAAGCCTCCAGGCTCAACATTGCAGAAGACGTATGATGCCCATGTGTTCTACCAGCAGATTTGGCATCAAATCGATTAACAATAATATCTGGTTTAAATTGCCTGATAATTTTCACTACATCATTTAAAACTTCTTTTTTATTCCAAAGATCTAAAGTTTCATTCGGATGTTTCGAGTATCCAAAATCATTGGCTCTAGTAAAAAACTGTTCACCTCCATCAATTGATCTAGCCGCCAATAATTCATTAGTTCTAATTAATCCTAACATCTCTCTAATTTCTGGACCAATTAAATTTTGTCCACCATCACCTCTTGTTAAAGATAAGTAAGCTGTTCTTGCATGTAAATCATTCGCCAAATAAGAAATTAATCGTGTATTTTCATCATCCGGATGAGCTGCAATATACATGGCAGTCCCTAAAAAGTTTAAATTCTGTATGGATTGATAAATCTCTGAAGCATTAGGTTTTTTAGGTTTTTGAGCAGTAACTGAGATTGCCGATAAAAGAATCGCCAGGCAAAAAATAACAATTTTTTTCATTATATATTTTAGATAGTATTGCAACAAAACTATAAAATTATAACAGTTTATCACTGTCATTAAGAAAACCTTAACATAGACGAATGTTACAATTTTAAATAAATTAATTTTTTATCTATTGTTTAGAAATAATATATTTGTAATCTTGTAGTATTGGACAATAATCCACATATTCTTTAAACTTTTTTTAGATGAAATTTATCGTATCAAGTTCTCAGCTTTTAAGACAACTTCAAATATTAGGAGGAGTTATCAATTCTAACAATACATTACCAATTCTTGATAATTTTCTTTTTGAATTAAGTAATGATCAATTATTGATATCCGCTTCAGATTTAGAAACAACAATGACAACCTCTATTGAGGTAGAAGCAGACGAATCTGGATCTCTAGCGGTACCTGCCAGACTTTTACTTGATATTTTAAAGACGTTTCCAGAACAGCCTCTTACTTTTAAAGTTGAAGAAAACCATACTATAGAAATTAGCTCTAATAGTGGTAAGTATGCCTTAGCTTACGCGGATGGTGATGAATTTCCTAAAGCTGTAGAGTTAGACAATCCGAGTAAAACAGCATTAACAGGAAATATTTTAGCCACGGCTATTTCCAAAACCATTTTCGCTTCAGGAAATGATGATTTAAGACCTGTAATGAGTGGTGTTTTTTTTCAATTTAGTACAGAAGGTTTGACCTTTGTGGCTACCGATGCACATAAGTTGGTGAAATATGTAAGAAAAGATGTAAATGCTAATGAGGTAGCAGAATTTATCATGCCTAAAAAGCCTTTAAATTTATTAAAAAATATTCTTTCAGGTAACGATGAAGATGTTACAATAGAATACAATGATACTAATGCAAAATTTACATTTGGCGATAGTATTCTCATCTGTCGTTTAATTGACGGAAAATACCCTAACTACGAGGCGGTTATCCCAAAAGAAAACCCTAATAAATTAACACTTGAAAGAAGTATTTTTTATAATTCTGTAAGACGAGTTTCTATATTTTCAAGTAAAACTACCCATCAAATTAGATTAAAGATGGCAGGGACAGAGCTAAAAATATCTGCCGAAGACATTGATTTCTCTAACAAAGCAGACGAACGTTTGCAATGTAGCTATGAAGGTGATGACATGCAAATAGGCTTTAATTCTAAATTTTTATTAGAAATGCTTAACAATTTGAATTCTAATGATATTTTGTTAGAAATGTCGTTACCAAATAGAGCAGGAATTTTAACCCCAATAGACGGTCTAGAAGAAGGTGAGGAAATTACCATGCTAGTGATGCCAGTAATGTTAAGCAATTAGTTTTTGTAACTACCTAATTTCATTACACTTATGTTGTTAATAATTTGTTAAACAACGTAAAAAATATTATATTGCGGCACCTAAAATAGTTGGATCCCCTAAACAATTCAATATTTTTAGTAGTTTTACCAATATATCTTTAATTTAAATTACTGATTATTTGGTATATAATTGTGAAAGCGAAGTTTAACAAAACGCATTCTATGGAGAGAAAATTACTATTTATATTTACATTCTTGGCTATAAATATCACTCTGGGACAAACAGATTATTCTGATATCCAGTTTAAAAGTTATATTTATCAATATAAAGATCACTTAGGAAATATTAGACTGAGTTATAGCGACCCTAATCAAAGTTATGAGTCTTTGATTAACAGTGCGTTTTATGAAGAGTATGATGGTTGGACTCATGCTGGAGGAGCTGCAAATGGGAGTATTGAAATTGAAAACAATCGTTTGAGAGTTAATGTCAAAAATCAATGGAATGGAGTTTACATTGAAGTAGGTGATAATTTTAGTGTGGGAGATCAAGTAGAATTACATATTGATATTGATAAAGGTAACACTCAAGATCTTAGAATTTTTTATAGTGAACGAGACGCTAATGATAATCATTTAGCTTGGTACATGCTTAATAGTAATGCACAAACGGGAAGTTATACTTTTAACCACACAATAGTGGCTGGTACTAGACTGCAATTAAAATTAGATAAATCTAATACAAACCCTAATGTTGAAACTCATTTTTATATAGATAATGTTTATGCTAAAAATGGAGAACTAGAAATTATTGAAGAAAATAACTACTATCCTTTTGGACTTAAACATAAAGGGTATAACAATGTGGTGACGTCTACTAATCCTGCTCAAGATTACAAATATAATGGCATGGAACTTGAAGAGTCTCTTGG
>JAUIJW010000094.1 GCA_030431085.1 Bacteroidia bacterium | reverse complement strand
TAAATTTGATTTGATGTTTATGTGTAGCAAACATATAAAATAAAATCTTCTTTTATAAAGAAAAAAAGGCATAGTCAGGAGTAGTTTCTCACGCTACTCCTATAACTATACCATCTCAAATAAAAATATTCGAAACAAACTATATTTTTAAGTCCAAGACTTTATTTTATGTCCTTTAAAAGCAAAGAATAATATTATGACATAACAAGGTATCAGTATCCAATAACTACTTGTTGAAGCCGCTGCTGTAGCTTCTGCTTCTGCCAAGCCACTCGCTATGAGCTCATGTTTACCAGCATCTACCAATCTTCCGTACAATGGGGGTATTATAGCGCCTCCGGCAATAGCCATAATAAGTAATGCCGAAGCTGTTTTCGTAAATTTACCCAAACCTTCTAAGGTCAATGGCCATACTGCGGGCCACACCAATGCATTGGCAATACCCAAAGCTGCTACAAATAACACCGATGTAAAACCTGTTGTTAATATGATACAAATACTAAATATTATTCCTAAAGCTGCACTAATTTTTAATGCTGTATCTTGTTTTAAATATTTAGGGATTAAAAATACGCCCAATGCGTACATTGTAATCATGGCTGTTAAAGTAAATGGTGTAAAGAATTTTGCTTGGTCTGCAGGAAAGCCAAGCGATAATCCATAAGCAATAATTGAATCGCCAGCGATTACTTCTGCTCCAACATATACAAATAGAGTTAATACTCCTAACCATAAATGTGGAAATTGAAAAATACTTGTCTTAGAAACTTCTCCATCTTTTGACTCTTCTATAGGATCTGCTTCAACATCTGGAAGCGGTGCTCTTCTAATCAATAACCCAAATACTAAGAGCACAATAGCCATTACTATATAAGGCGTTACTACACTGTCTGCCATAGAATTTAACAAACTCTCTTTTTCTTCAACAGAAACTGTTGTTAACTTATCTTTTACTTCATCTATTCCAGACAATAATAAAGAGCCAAACACAATATTTGCAATAACACCTGCTGCTTTATTCGAAATGCCCATAATAGCAATCCTTTTAGCACCACTTTCTATTGGTCCTAAAATGGTAACATATGGATTCGCAGCGGTTTGCAGAATAGTCATTCCAGCTCCTTGAATAAAAATGGCCAATAAAAACACCCAATAGGTACGCGCTTCGGCTGCTGGAATAAATACTAATGCCCCAATGGCCATAACGATTAAACCTACAGACATTCCTTTACGATACCCAATTTTATTTAAAAGGTACGATGCTGGTAATGCCATCACCACAAATGAAATATAAGATGCTGATGCTACTAAATACGATTGTGCTTCGGTTAATTCATTGATGGTTTTCATGAATGGAATTAATGTGCCATTAATCCAAGTTACGAATCCAAATATGGCAAATAACCCACCAATAATTACCAGTGGTAAAGTAGTGTTTTGTTTATTCATTATGATCTTATTTTTAGTAATCATCCTCTAAGACATTAGAGAATTTCGATAAATATATAAAAAAAGTAAAGCTAGAATTTATTTTATCTCTAAAAAGCACAACTTAGCCTATGAAATACATAAAATTTAAGTTAAGATTATTGCACTTGTTTTTTCTCTTCTTTCTTAGCTAGTTTAATACTATCTTTTTTCTTTTGTATGGCTTCTTTCTCTTTCTTAGTTTTTTTAAAACCTATTTTTCTTAAAAATTCATTAGTGTTATCAAATTCAAATCGATATGAAATACCTGCGCCTTGCGTATACCCTTCACTATCAATAACGTCAAACTGAATTTCGTTCTGACGGTTATAGACTTTCCCTTGTAATGTTTCTGATTTATTCAACGGTACACTCACTTCTACTTCTCCAATTACTTTAGAATTGGCGTTGGCACCAACAGGCACACCAACTTTTCCACTAACCGTAACTTTATCTAATATTCTTCCAGATACAGAAATACCAACTTGATCATCTGTAATTACATTTTCAACACTATTAGAAACAGCCGCATCATAACTTACCCCTAATTGTAAATTATCATTATCTGATTTTAACATTTGCGACAAAAATGATGATGCTTTCTCTGCCAAGGTTCCGGCAATAGCTGCATTACCATTAAAGTTAGCATTATTTTTCTGGTCTAAATTCATAAAAGTACCTGTAGCCAATACAGAGAAAAATTGAGTTAATCTATCATCCTCTTTATTGAGTTTAAATTCAAGTTCTGAAGATACTGTTGAATCTGCATTAGGGATTTTAATATCAAAATTAAAATTAGCATTTGATAACGATCCAGTAATATAGGTAATTAACTCTACATCTATCTTTCTTGAGCTTGATATTTCTGTAAGTAAAACAGAGGGATTTGCCTTGGCATGATGAATGGCTTCAATACTAAGAATAGCATC
Organism: Bacteroidia bacterium; assembly: GCA_030431085.1. Lineage (GTDB taxonomy): Bacteria > Bacteroidota > Bacteroidia > Flavobacteriales > Flavobacteriaceae > Lutimonas. The sequence continues at coordinate 5,891 of JAUIJW010000094.1, read as the reverse complement.
ATACGGGCTTCCATTCCAAACAATAGTACCACCTCGTTTAACCTCAAAATCTTTGTTGACAAGGTTTTTAAATTGATATTCACCATTATCTATTAACAAAGATCCATACATCTCAAATTTCCCATTAGTATCTATACTCATTCTAATATTTCCATCTCCGCTACCTCTCAATAAACTACCTGTAACTTTATCTATTACAATTTCTGCAACAGCATCTTTAGTTACATCTAGATTGAAATTAATATTAAGTCCTTTTAAATTTTCAAAAATTACATCACCAGAAATTTCACTGTCATCAAACAGGTCATTGGGATTTTCAAAATGAATTAATCTTGAAGTATTGACATTGCTAACATAATTTAGAGGTATGATAAATTCTGTGCCTTTAAGCGTTCGACCTTGCACATCAATAGTGAGATTATCTGTGGGCCCCTTAAGGGTCGTGTTTCCGGCTAAAAGACCTGTTCCATAATAGAGTGCTTCTTCACTTTCTTGAGTGTTTAAAACCAGAAGTCTGTTAGAAGAAAGTGATAAGTCGAGAAACCATGCTTTAAATTTATTATGGCTAATTGTACCGCTTAAAGTTCCTCTAGTCTTCATATCAACATCTTCTATTTGAATTGTTTCAAAATCAAAAACATTATCTCTCAATTTTACAGGCGTGTTCCCCACAAAATCATAATTTACATTGAGATAAGGTACTTTTAATCCTGCATCTAACAGGTCTATTTCTCCATTAATAGATGGGTTTTCTAAGGGGCCTGCAAAATTAGCAGATCCACTGGCTAATCCCCGAAGGTTTGATATCACATTTTTCCCTAAAGGACTAAAGGCTTTAATTTTAAACTTGTCGAATAAAACATTGGCATCAAGTTGCGGTGTCTTAGTTGTAAAATCAACCGTACCTTTAGCTTGAAAAGATTTTAGGTCGGCGTTTAAAATGGTAGCATCAAATCCGTAATGATTTTCTTTATCATCGGCTTGAGCCGTAAATGATAAATCACCATAATAGTCTTGATTTACATTGAAGTAATTGATTCTAACATTGGCAAACGGTAGCATTTTTCCTTGAATTTCTTTTATACTAAATGTACCATTGACCTTACCTCCTAGATATACACTATCTATTGTTGGTGTAATAGCATTGAGATTTACGTTTTCTAATTTAAGATCAATATGTTTATTTTTTTCATTATTAATTACACCTGCCAAATCAATAAATTGATAACCCGATTTAAAACTAATCTTATCTATAGCAAATGTTTCTAAAGAATTGTCAAAAACTATTTTATTTAAGTTATTGTTTTTGGGGTTAATTTGCCATACATTATCTTTTACCGTAAACTCTGATTTTTTGATACCAAAAACGGATTGATTGTTATTGTTAATGGTATGATAAAAACTTAAATCATAATGTTCTTTTTTATCTTCACCCCCATAAAAATCTGTTTTTATTAATAGTGTATCGTTCAGGGTAACATTGACTAAATTGATATCATGTAAATCATACATTTTAGTATCTAAATGATCAACACTTAGTAAGGTATTATAAATTTCATTTTTATTATCAATCTGAAGGCGGATATTATCTAACTGATTATTAAATGCTATAATTTCTGGTGATTTAACCGTTACTTCAAACTTATCCTCATCAGATACCATCTCTCCTCTAATAAAAGTATTAGACCCTATACTTATATCTGGAAATATGGCATCTATAATTTTATTGTAAATATTAAAGTTAAAGGTGATATACTGACCTGGGCTTACAGCCTCTTTTTGATAGTTAATAAACAAGCTTCCCAAAGCATTCTTTGTTACCTTTGGCAATTCTTTAAACTTAAAATTACCTTTCATAAATCCGCTAATAATATCTGGTGAATTAATTGTTAATTCTCTAATATCATTTTCTATCGTTGAAGCAATACTAAAATCTTCAAAATAATAAATGTCTTTGTCATTAATATAAGTCGCTTTTTCAAAATTTAAGTCCCCTATGATATTATCTAAATTACTACCATGAAAGTTAATATCGATAATACCTTTAGCAATTGCTGTTGAATCTCTTTTAAATAAATTTAACTCGTAAAAGTTTATATATTCTACATCGGCATTAAAATCGAAATGATAATTATTTTTATCAGACAAATCAGCTAAACCCTTAAATTCTAGTTGGATGTTAGGCTCTTGAATACCTAAGTATCCGTTGAAATGCTTTTCTTTAATAACCCCACTAACTTCTATATTTTCGTATGTATATCCTTTGTATTGATGTTTCAATACTACACCATCCACTCTTGTGTTAAGGTTATCCACCTTAAATCCTTGCCCCTCAACACCGCCAATTAATGAAAACTGTCCAATCAAAGAGTCGTTAAGCAATAATCCCAATTCTAAATCTTCTAATTCTAATTGTCCTTTATAAGAAGCATTGTCGATATGATCGATATTAAAAATTTGGATGTCAGTTTTAGCCTTTCCTATTTCTGAGTTAATCACCAAATCGGCTAAAATATCTTTGTGACTCACTACCACGTTACCCTTACTCGTAAAATTGCCGAACTTTCTGGCTGTTGATGGTATTTTATTGCCTAATAAATTGGGTAGTAAATTTTTTAAATGGTCGTAATTTGATGTGAGTTGTAATATTTTTGCGTTTAAATAAAACTTTTCTTTATGCAAAGCATTCTTCAAAGTGAATGACCCTGTAAATCCAGAACTACGATTAGAGGTCATGACTACTTCATTCATCTTAAAATCATTAATTGTACCTTGAGCGTGCCCTTCTAGAAACAGTTTGTCATTAACTCCAAACTCTTTATAGAACTTTTTTAAATCTGATAAAGCAATTTCAGATTCAATGAATTTGGCATCTATATGTACCTTATCCGTAAATTGAGATAAATCTCCTTTTTGATAATTAAATTCAATATCAGCCTTAATATCAGATCTTTCTGTTTGCAAACGAGTATCAAAAAATTCCATTTTTGTATTAGAATAGAAGAACTTAGTATCCATCTGCTTCACTTCTAATTTATGATTTTCCTTAAACTTTAAATTATAAATGTCTCCCTTAATATCAGATTTATAAATACTAAAATCTTCAACATTTCCAGAAATTTGATGATAATATACTATCGCTTCGATTTGCTTATTCTCATTATACAACTCAAAATCAATATCATCTACCAATATATTTTTAGACGTTAACTGAAATGGCTTTTCTGAAGGCACAGTATCTGTTTGAAATTTATTTGAAAAAACAGTAAGATTATTGATAGACTCATCTTTATAAGTCTTCATTTTCAGAGCCCCATGTTGCAGCTCAATATCTCCAAATTTAAGGTTACTATTAAGTAGGTCTTGGTAATTTAATATCGATGTTTTTATCTTATTAACATAGATGAGTGTATCATGATGATGATCTTTAATCAAAACATCGTATAATTTAATATGCCTAAAAGACGACAAATCTACCTTGGCAACATCGATCTCTGTGCCGTACTTTTGATTAATTTTATGTGTAGCAAAATTAGCTATTTTAGTCTGAACAACTGATAGTGAAAGCAGTACACTGATAAAAATCATCAGTAAAAACATGATGAGTATCAATCTAAATACTATTTTCTTAGTCCTTTTAATAATAATTTAATTTCTAAATTTGCTGATTTAAAAATACAATTTTTGTGCCTAATAAATCATAATGAAATCGAAATCTATCCACATACTTGCCATTGAGTCTTCTTGCGATGATACTAGTGCAGCCGTTTTAAGAAATAATACTGTTTTATCTAATGTTGTCGCCAATCAAGATATTCATGCCCAATATGGTGGTGTAGTACCAGAATTAGCTTCGCGTGCCCATCAACAAAATATCGTTCCGGTAATGCAGCAAGCACTTGCCAAAGCTAATATTACTGCCAATCAACTCGATGCAATTGCATTTACCAAAGGTCCGGGGTTAATGGGATCTTTACTCGTGGGCACCTCTTTTGCAAAATCATTGGCTCTCGCCTTAGATATTCCTTTAATTGCTGTTAATCACATGCAAGCACATGTTTTAGCACATTTTATTAAAGATGAGGCACAGCGAATTCCAGAATTTCCTTTTTTATGCCTTACGATCAGTGGCGGTCATACCCAAATATTAAAAGTTGAACATTACAATCAATTTAAAATTTTGGGAGAAACTATAGATGATGCAGTTGGTGAAGCATTTGATAAATCTGCAAAAATCATGGGATTACCTTATCCAGGAGGCCCATTGATTGATCGATATGCCAAATCTGGAAATAAAAAAGCATTTAAATTTTCTGAACCCAAAACAGATAATCCTTTAAATTTTAGCTTTAGTGGATTAAAAACTGCCATTTTATATTTTCTTCAAAAAGAAATCAAAAAAAATCCAAATTTTATTGAAGATCATAAAGAAGATATCTGTGCTTCCATCCAACATACCATTGTTAATATTTTAAGCAAACGTATTAAACTCGCGAGTGATCAAACTGGTATTACTCGTGTAGCTATTGCTGGTGGCGTATCGGCCAATTCAGAAATTAGAGCTACTTTAAAAAGTTTTGAAAATACTTTAAACTGGCAAACTTACATTCCCAAATTCGAATATACCACAGATAATGCGGCCATGATTGGTATTGTTGGGTATTACAAATACCTACAAAAAGATTTCGATGAAAATGACATCAAAGCCACATCAAGGCTAGACATCAATGCATAAAAAAACCATTGAAAATTCAATGGTTCATTCTATTTAAATTAGAGTAGCAGCAATACGCTTATAAACTCCTTTTTCTAGTTTTTCTCGTATCGAAGAGAATGCTGTAATAGTCTCGGCAACATCATCCAGATCATGGGCAGCGGTAGGAATTAACCTCAACAAAATCATTCCTTTCGGAATTACTGGATACACCACAATCGAACAAAATATTCGGTAATTCTCTCTTAAATCATTTACCATTGCCATAGCTTCGGGTATATCTCCTTCTAAAAATACAGGTGTTACACAAGTGTTTGTTTTACCAATATTAAATCCTTTTTCTGTTAAACCATTTTGAAGCGCTCTTACATTTTGCCATAATTTTTCTCTTAATTCTGGCATGGTTCTTATCATATCTAATCTTTTCAAGGCACCCTTTACCATTGCCATTGGAAGAGATTTAGCAAACATCTGAGAACGCATGTTATATTTTAAATAATGTATAACATCTTCATTGCCAGCAAAAAAAGCGCCAAAACCAGCCATAGATTTTGCAAAAGTAGCAAAATACACATCTATTTCATCTTGCACACCTTGTTCTTCACCAGCACCAGCACCTGTAGCACCTAAAGTACCAAACCCATGTGCATCGTCAACCAACAATCTAAAGTTATACTTCTCTTTTAAAGCTACAATCTCTTTTAGTTTACCTTGTTCGCCTCGCATGCCAAATACACCTTCGCTTATTACAAGAATCCCTCCACTCTGCTCATCAGCGATTTTTTTGGCACGACCTAAATTCTTTTCAAAACTTTCAATATCATTATGCTTAAAGGTGAATCTCTTACCTTGATGTAACCTAACACCATCTATAATACAGGCATGAGAATCCATGTCATAAACAATCACATCATTTTTAGTGACTAGAGCATCTATAGCAGATACCATACCTTGGTATCCGAAATTTACCAAATACGCAGAGTCCTTATTCACAAAATCTGCACATTCTTGTTCTAATTGTTCGTGATAACTTGTATGGCCACTCATCATTCTAGCACCCATAGGATAGGCCATACCATGTTCGGCTGCTGCTTCGGCATCTACTTTTATCACTTCAGGATGATTGGCCAACCCCAAATAATCATTAATACTCCATGTTATTACTTTGTTGCCGTTA
>JAUIJW010000093.1 GCA_030431085.1 Bacteroidia bacterium | reverse complement strand
TTTTGCCTAAATGAATCTTGTAAATATAAGTTCTTGATAAAGCGCTAAATCTTGCATGAGCTAACTCTGGCACTTTAAACAACCGATAAATAACGACATCTTTACCTAAAAAAGCATTTAGTTTAAATACCATCTGTTCTGGATTCAACTTTTTATCTGTGTCAAAATGCAAAAAAAATTGTGAGGCATGAACACCTGTATCAGTTCTTCCACAACCCATAACCTCAATATTTTCTTTTAGCAATAACGATAAAGCCTTCTCAATTTCTGATTGTACCGTTATAGCCTGTGGTTGTTTTTGCCAACCATGAAAATTCTTACCGTTATATGCCAATTCTACAAAATATCTCAAGAATCTAACTATTTTAGCCCGAGCAAAGATAACATAATTAAGTTTTAAGAAAATCTGTGAAACGTATCTTATTATTATCAGACACACATAATTATATTGATACCAATATAAAAAATTACATCACAGAAGTTGATGAAGTTTGGCATGCCGGAGATATTGGTAATTCAATGGTTACAGATACCATCAAATCTTTAAAACCGCTAAAGGCAGTCTATGGCAATATTGACGACAAGACGATTAGAGCAGAATTTCCATTAGATCAAATTTTTAATATTGAAGGAGTTAAAATCTGGATGACTCACATAGGAGGGCATCCTAACCATTATAGAGAAAGAGTTAGAAATAAATTAGATACGATTAAGCCAGATATCTTCATCTGTGGTCATAGTCATATTTTAAAAGTTAAATATGACCATCAATTTAAGTTATTACACATGAATCCAGGTGCCGCTGGCAAGTATGGTTTCCACAAGGTTAGAACAATGTTGCGTTTTACAATTGATAAAAGTGACATCAAGGATTTAGAAGTGGTTGAACTCAACCCTAGATAACTTCAGCTTTAAGAACAGATTTATAGATGGGTACCGATATAAAGATACTGGTTCCTTCACCTTTTTTTGAATTGATATTAAATACGCCTTGCATAACCTTAACACGTGCTTCAATATGACTTAAACCGAGTCCCTCTTTTTTACGTTCTTTAGTGACATCAAATCCTTTACCATCATCAATAATTTGAATCAGTAACTTCTCACCATTTCTTTCCACTAGGGTTATCGATGCCTTTGAAGCCCCACTATGCTTAATGATATTATTAACCAATTCTTCAATAATATGATATATTTTTATTTCGAATTGTTGATTGTATCTTTTAACGCCATTGGCATCGCTATGTAAACTTAGCTTAGAATTAGAATATTTTTCACACAGATCATGAACCGCAAAGGCTAATCCAAACTTCATCAAAACAGAAGAAATCAATTCATGTGATAAGTCTCTTATCTTAACAGAGGCCTCTTTTACTATATCTTGAGCCTTACTAATTTCAATAGGCGCTTTCGAGTTTAATTGAGCCTGAGAAGCCTGTAAGTGTAAGTTAGCAGAAGACAATAAAGCACTTACACTATCATGCAAAATTTCGGCGATTGTTTTTCTTTCTTTTTCTTTAGCATCAATCGTAGCATTAATGATTCTGGTTTGCACATCTATTTGTAATTGCTCAAGCCTATTTTGTTCTTTTAATTTATAGTTCTTATAAAAAATCACAGCTAAAACCATTAATGTAATAGTAATAAATGCCGCGCCATAAAACATAACTTGCGCCCTAAAAGTTTTGGCCTTTTCAGCCTCGGTTTTTTGCTCTTCTTTAGCCAAATTAAACTTAGCTTCCACCTCAGCTAAATTATTATTAATGGTATATTCTTGTATTTTTTTATTTAATCTTCTTGACTGTAAAGCATATTGGTAGGCATTTTTATAATCCTTTAAAGAGTCATAAGCTACTGCCAGATTATCATAAATTAACTTCTTAGCACTATAGGCCTTTGGAGTAGTATCATTTTTTATGGGTACAAGAGCTTCTAGATAACTATATTTCGCATTCTGATAATCACCGTAAAAATAATTTAAATTTCCTAAGTTAATGTTAGAGGATACGATTCCTAAGGTATCTTGTTGATTTATCTTAATCTTTAAAGCCTTTTTCGCATATGACTTCGCTAATGGATAGTTATCTTCATATTGAGCTATTACGGATAAATTATTATAGGCATTAGAAATTCTTTGTTCTGTTTTCCTATTTTGTGGATAATAATACACCCGCTTATAATAGTATTTAGCACTATCTATATTTTCCTTAGCATAATAAAAACTCCCTAAACGAATTAAAGATCTCAATATATTTGAAGTATCCTTTTCCTTTTTAGACCTCTTTAACGAAATTTTATTATACTGAATCGCTTTGTCAAAATTTTTAGTATTGGCAAAAATTCGTGTTAAAAAATTAACGTAATTAATATACAACTTAGAATTATCTCCAACCTCTAAAAGATCAAATCCTCTTAAAAAAATTTCTAATGCTTTATCTTCCTCTCCCTTTTCATATAAAATTTGGGCATAACGATAATCCAGTTCTAATTTATAGTCATCGTCTGATTTAAAAGTAAAAGTGTTTTGGGTAGTTTGTATAAGTTTTATTGCTTTACTAAATTCATTAATCTCAATTAACGAATCGATCTGCGTAAGTTTATGCTTTATATAATTCTCTTTTTTACTCTGAGCATGAAGCGATGGTATTACCATCAAGGAAAGAAGGAGTAAAAGGATTTGAAAGTTTTTTTTTAAACTAAAAGCCAGCATAGATAGAAGATCTTTTAAGTACACTAAAATTAAATGACTTCGTTCTTTAAAGCAAAGATAGCTAACCCAACACTATTCTTAACCTTAACCTTTTTCATTAAATTTTTACGATGTGTTTCCACCGTGCTTTCACTTATGTGTAATTCCTCAGCAATTTCTCTAGTGCTATATTGCTGGGCTACAAACTTTAGCACTTGCACTTCTCTTTTGGTTAATGAACTAATCAACACTCCATCTTGGCTCGTTTCTTCTTTGGTTTGACCCACCAAAAGGGTTTGCATCATTTTTTCTTTTACATCATCTGTAAAATACTGTTGACCATTCGCTACTTTTTTCACCGCTTCAACAATATGCTCACCAGCCGACTTTTTCGGTACGAAACCTTTGGCTCCAATTTGAAGTACTTCTTTCACCAACTTTATATCATCATAACTGGAAAGGACAATAACTTCTGGCTTCTTCTTCAACTTACCCAATCTTTTCAACACCTCTATGCCATCTAATTCGGGCATGTTGATATCTAAAATCAGTACTTGAGCTTCATCATTATCAAACCAATCAACCACTTGCTGACCATTGAGTGAGTAGCCAACTACATCGATATTTGATTCTAAATTTAAAACTGCCTTAACACCATCTATTAAAATTTGATGGTCATCAGCAATATGTACAGTAATGTTTTCCATAAGCCACTGGTTGAACTATTTCTAAAATCAACGAATAAAAAAGGCCCGACCACTAACTTAGTATAATCGGACCTTCTCTAAGTTTTTAAATTTAACGTTTAAAAACTATAAATATTATATTTTAATAAATTAATCCCAAAGAATTAATCCACCAGGTCTTTTGTCTGGTTCAGAAACACTTAACATAGCCTCAGAAGTAGCTACATCATAATTTTTTTCATAAATATTATTAAATGCTACTTCAACTTTTCCTTTTACTGGTTTTAAATCTAAAGTTAAAGTTTTTGATAAGTCTGAATTTCCGTTTTCAACTAAGAATACTTCATTAACATCACCAATTAGTGAAGAAGACACTAACACATTTTGATCTACTGTAAACGTTACTGAAAATTCTCCATTATTGTTTTCCATAACTGGAGCAGTTTCCAACAATGTTCCTTCAATGTCTGTTAAGACCTTAGTAGTCGTGTTGTTTAAGTTAGCAGTAAATGAAGCCATTACAAATAGAACAGCAATTGCAAGAGTAAAGTTTTTCATGGTAATAAATTTTTAGATTTGTTTTTTGTTTTATTTAATTCTGTTCACCCCTTTAAAAGTCAACACTTCAAATGTATTGGCAAATCTAAAAATGCACAATAGCGAAAATAGGTATATTCAAAAATACCCATAAACCACTAGTCACATCCCCAAATACCATGATATAACGTATTTAAAGATGCGTTTAGTATATATCTATTACCTAAATAGATTTTTCTGTATTTTTATCAAGCTTTTAACTCATATATATTACTGTTTTTCAATTATTTATATATTTTTACTTTTTCAATTAATCATTAAACTCTTGTTAATTTCAAAATTATATGTATATTGCACTCTATTTTAATTACGAATTTTCAATAGTTGAAATATTTATAGTCTGGAGAGAGGTTATTGTGTAATTAACGTATTATCTATCTCTTCTCTCCTAACTCCCTTTTCCTTTTTCCCCTAAAAAAGAAGATTTTATTAGCGTTTAAACTTCTTAAAAGCACCTAACATTAGTTTAGGTGTTTTTTTTATAGTAAGGAGAAAAGCTTATAACCTAATCATTGTAGATAATATATCGCTCCTCTCCTTTCTCCCCTTTTTTTTACCTGCTCAAAATTTAACAAGAACTTTTTCTAAGCTTTCGCTTATGTTTTATAGTAAGGAGAGAAGTTAATTTGTGATTTATTAGCGTTAGAAAAACAAATGGTATCTCTTCTCTCCTTTCTCCCCTATCTTTATCTCTAAATAGTAGAGTATATTTAAACTCTTAATCTTAATTAAGAAGTTGTAATCAATAAATTAATTTGGAAAGCTAGATTTATCGTCATGATTTGATTTAATAGTAAGGAGAGAAGTTATTTGTGATTTATTAGCGTTAGAAAAACAAATGGTATCTCTTCTCTCCTTTCTCCCCTATCTTTGCTTTGCCTATGGCAAAGTATGCTGTATTCGGATTGAAATTTAAATCATCATGTCAAAAATGGAATCATAGCAATTTTCCGTTTCAAGATTTTTAAAAGAAGGAGAGAAATTAAATTTGATCTCTTATTTCAAAATGTTTCTCTCCTTTCCCCCCTTTTTTTTATCCTATTGAAAGGATTAACTTTTTCTCTTGACAATAATTATTACTTGAACAATTACACTACAAATATATGTGCAGCTTAAGTTCTACACAATAGAGGAATTTAGGATTTTTAAAAATACCCATAAACCGTTAGAACATTTTTTAATTAAAAAAGCTGCTTGATGTACATCAAGCAGCTTTATACACACTATAACTAAGGTATTAGAATTTAACGTAATCTATCTACAGATTTTACAAGTGCTTCATCCTTTGCTATTGCTTTATTGGCTAAAAAAAGTAAAACAATATTAACCACCGGCATGAATAACCCAATACCCTTCTCAGAAATTTCACTTTCTCCAGGTAAGTTTAGTACATACATCACAAAAATTCCTAATAAATATAAATTGCAAATCATATTTAATCTATTAATTATGATTTGTTGATTTCTATTCTTAAATAAAAATATACTCACCATATATAATATTGAACATACAATACCTATTATAGGTATCGACTTCAACATTAAACCATCTAACATTAGCAATTCTATGAAATTAACATCAACGCCTTCTGCATTTCTCCATACAGGTAAAAACGCAATAGTGCAAATGCTTACCAAAAAGCCAATTATTAAATATAAAGTTTGAATTCGTTGTAGCATATTTTTTAAAATGGAACGCAAAAATACACTAATCTTTTTAAGTTAAAAACAATATATATTAAATTTATTTTGTATTATTGCCCAATCAAAACACATTTTATTGTAAATCACTTCTTTTACAATACCCAAATTTTGTAATAATTAATATTTTTTTTAACCACACATTTCTTTTCATTAAGAATACCCATTTATTTATAATCCTTATTTTATTTTATGATGTTTGAAATAGACGAACTCAAAGGAAAAAAGCTTATCGAGCTACAGGAAATCGCTCAAAAAATTGGTGTCCCGAAATTTAGACAATTGAAAAAATTAGACCTTGTATATCAAATATTAGATGTTCAAGCGGCTAATCCTAAACAGTTTGAAGAAAAAAAGATCGCCACTCCACCAGCTTCAAAACCTAAAAGAAAAAGAATCACTGCCAAAGAGAAGCAATCCGAACAAGAAAAAAAGGCACCTGTAACTAAGGACAATACAAATCAAAACAAAGCTCCAAAGCAGAATTCTCAAGAATCTACTCCCAATCAAGACAAAACAGAGCCAAGAAAAGATAAGCCTTCAGACAGAAAACAACATAACAAAAAGACTGAAAGTCCTAAAGTTTCTAAAACTGATTCTAATCCGCATCAAAAAGAGCAACATCAGAATCATCAGAAAAACCATAGAAACAATTCTCAAAAAGATAACAAACAGCATAATAAACAAAGAGATCATAAAAAACAAGGCAAATACCGCGACCCTGATTTTGAATTTGATGGTATTATTGAAAGTGAAGGTGTTTTAGATATCATGCAAGATGGTTATGGCTTCTTACGATCTTCAGATTATAATTATTTATCCTCGCCAGACGATATTTATGTATCTCAATCTCAAATAAAACTTTTTGGATTAAAAACTGGAGATACTGTAAAAGGTAAGGTAAGACCACCTAAAGAAGGTGAAAAATACTTTCCGTTAATTCGAGTGTCATTAATTAATGGCTTGAATCCTAGTATTGTTAGAGATCGTGTAGCTTTTGAGCATTTAACGCCCTTATTTCCATCAGAGAGGTTTAAAATTGCCGACAATCAAAAATCGTTATCCACAAGAATAATGGATTTGTTTTCCCCTATAGGGAAAGGTCAAAGAGGAATGATTGTATCGCAACCAAAAACAGGTAAAACCATTTTATTAAAAGACATAGCCAATGCTATAGCTGCCAATCACCCAGAAGTATACCAAATCATCTTATTGATTGATGAAAGACCTGAAGAAGTTACAGACATGCAACGCAATGTAAAAGGTGAAGTTATTGCTTCAACCTTCGACGAATCTGCAGACAAACATGTAAGAGTGGCCAATATTGTATTAGACAAAGCCAAAAGACTGGTTGAATGTGGGCATGATGTGGTGATATTATTAGATTCTATTACGCGTCTAGCAAGAGCTTACAATACGGTGGCACCTGCCTCGGGTAAAATTCTTTCTGGAGGTATTGATGCCAACGCCTTGCATAAACCTAAAAGATTTTTTGGTGCAGCTAGAAATATTGAAGGTGGGGGGTCTCTGTCTATTATCGCTACAGCATTAACCGATACCGGTTCAAAAATGGATGAAGTGATTTTTGAAGAGTTTAAAGGTACTGGTAATATGGAGTTACAATTAGATAGAAATATTGCCAATAGAAGGATTTTCCCAGCTATTGACCTTGTAAAGTCGAGTACTAGAAGGGATGATTTATTACTGGACGAAAAGACTAGACAACGCATGTGGGTTTTAAGAAAGTATTTAGCAGACATGAACCCAATAGAGGCGATGGAATTTGTTCATGAAAAAATAAAATTCTCATTAAACAATGATGAATTTTTAATGTCTATGAACGGCTAAAACATAAAATAATTTAATAGTTTACTGAAAGTCAGATATCCATATAATATCTGACTTTTTTTATTTAAAAAACTTGTATAGATATATAAATATTATGTATATTTGCCACCCAATATCGCGGGGTAGAGCAGTAGGTAGCTCGTCGGGCTCATAACCCGAAGGTCGCTGGTTCGAGTCCAGTCCCCGCTACTACAAAAGCTTCACAACTTGTGAAGCTTTTTTTATTTAATAAAATCAACCCTCTTCAGTTGATAGAATAATTTTTATCTTTCCGAAAAAATAACACTGCCATGTCAGATTACGGAATTCTTTCAATACTCCCTCCCATTATTGCCATTGTACTTGCCTTAAGAACTAAACAAGTTTATATCGCATTATTATTTGGCATATGGTTTTCATGGGTTATTATGAATGATTTTAATTTTCTAACTGGTACCATAGCGGCTATAGAAGAAATGGTTAATGTATTTAAGTCTGAAGGCAATACTAGAACCATTATGTTTAGCGCCTTGGTTGGAGCTCTATTATTATTTATTCAGTTTTCAAGAGGTGTTGAAGGTTTTATCTTAAAGTTAAATAAACTCATTCAGTACTTTGAAAACAAACAAGCCGGATATAGTAGAGTTATCGTGCAATTACTCGCTATGTTCACTGGTTTATTGTTGTTTGTAGAAACTAGTATTAGCTCCCTTACTGTTGGTACTCTTTACAGACCTGTATTTGACAAGCTAAAAATTCCTCGTGAAAAGTTAGCCTATATTGCAGATTCAAGCTCGGCACCTTCCTCTATCTTGGTACCGTTTAATGCTTGGGGTGCCTTTAT
>JAUIJW010000092.1 GCA_030431085.1 Bacteroidia bacterium | reverse complement strand
AGAATTAAAAAGCGCCATTTTTTTACCATCATCCTGACGTTTATCCGATGATAAATCAAAGTCCACAATATCTGTGTATTTTTTATAGATGGTATTAAAAGTATAATTTCTTGCTTTTATTTCGAAATATCGCCCTTTACCAATTTGATTAAAAATAGTTTTAGAAATATTGGTAACTACATTGCCAAAATTATCGATGTAAATCACACTGCCAATAATTTGATTTTGTTCATTGTTGATTAAAGGCTGAATTTCAAAAAGTTTTTTAATCTTATCGATTCGCTTACCAATAACCTCTAAAGTGCCGCCACGGGCTATATGGCAGGCCACTTTTACAAATACATCTAAAAGAGTAAATTGATGATCTGTTTGATTTTGAATGGTAATTTCCACCATTTTATCAGGATTTACCTCCTCTGTAATCATAGATAAAATACCATTATCTGCACAAATGAAGTATTGATTTTCTAAAGCGATAGCAATGGGTCTATTTTCTATACTAATTTCAGAATCTACGCCTATAATATGAATGGTACCATCAGGAAAGCTTTTAGCCGCATTTTTAACGATATAGGCTGCTTGAGTAATGCTAAATGGTGCTACTTGATGTGAAATATCAATAATAGTAGTTTCTTCAATTTCTTTTAAAATAGCCCCTTTAATAGCCCCAACAAAATAATCTTTTACACCAAAATCAGTCGTTAAAGTTATAATGGCCATATAAATAGGAATGGATTTAATTTTTATACCTCAAAAAAATAAGGCTAACTTCTTGAAATATTTACAATTGCTTTTTTGTAATCTGTAAATTTAAATGTGCTATTTTTGCAATACAAATCTAATGAATTATATAAAGAAATGGTGAATGTATAGCCATTTTTTAAACTAAAAATTATCTCATTTGAACGAAAGAATTATTGCCTTAGAAGATATTAATCCTAAAGATTTTTTTGGTCCTCAAAACAATCATATAGAATTGGTAAAAAAGTATTTTCCAAAACTAAAAATAGTGGCAAGAGGTGATCAATTAAAGGTGTATGGGGAAATGGCTTTGTTAGATCATTTCGAAGAAAAGTTTAAACAACTCACAAAATATTTTAACCGTTATAATAAGTTAGATGAAAACAGTATAGAGCGGTTGTTAACCTCTGATGAAGAGATTAGTGCTTCTCAAAAGTCTGGAGCTATATTGGTACATGGAACTCAAGGAAGGATGATTAAAGCTCAAACGGCTAATCAAAGGAAAATGGTAGATTTAATGCAAAAAAACGATATGCTTTTTGCCATTGGTCCGGCGGGTACAGGTAAAACCTATACCGCAGTTGCTTTAGCTGTAAAAGCTTTAAAAGAAAAGGAGGTTAGACGTATAGTTTTAACTAGGCCAGCTGTTGAATCGGGAGAGAATTTAGGATTTTTACCAGGAGATTTAAAAGAGAAGTTAGACCCTTATATGCAACCACTGTACGATGCATTAAGAGATATGATACCTTACGAAAAACTAGAGTCTTATTTAGAAAAAGGAATTATACAAATTGCCCCATTGGCCTTTATGCGTGGTAGAACTCTAGATAGCGCCTTTGTAATTTTAGATGAGGCTCAAAATACTACCCATAATCAAATGAAAATGTTTTTAACAAGAATGGGTAAGCATGCTAAATTTATAGTAACTGGAGATCCAGGGCAGATAGATTTGCCGAAAAAACAAATTTCGGGATTAAAAGAAGCGTTATTGACCCTAAAGAATATCAAAGGAATTGCTTTTGTTCATTTAGACGATAAAGATGTTATTCGTCATTCTTTAGTGAAAAAAATAATTTCGGCATATAAAAGTATAGAAACAGAATAGCTAATTCATTACAAATGCAAACATTAAACAATACCAATTTTAATTTTCCTAATCAAACCAATTTTTACCGCGGTAAAGTAAGAGAAGTCTATAATATTAACGACGAGCTACTGGTGATGATAGCCAGTGATAGATTGTCTGCTTTTGATGTAATTATGCCAAAGCAAATCCCATATAAAGGGCAAATTTTAAATCAAATCGCACAAAGCATGCTTGAGGCAACTTCAGATATTGTTCCAAATTGGTTAATGGCTTGCCCAGATCCTAATGTAGCCATAGGTAAATTAGCAAACCCATTTAAAGTTGAAATGGTGATAAGAGGGTATTTATCTGGTCATGCTTGGCGTGAATATAGATCTGGGAAAAGAGAAATTTGCGGTGTGCCTATGCCCGATGGGATGAAGGAAAATGATAAATTTCCGATGCCTATTATTACTCCAGCGACTAAAGCGGAGGATGGTGATCACGATGAAGATATTTCTAGAGAAGAGATTATCAATCAAGGTATTGTTTCTGAAAAAGACTATGTTATCCTTGAAGAATATACACAAAAGCTTTTTGAAAGAGGTACAGTATTGGCTAAAAATAGAGGGTTAATTTTGGTAGATACTAAGTATGAATTTGGTAAAACTAAATCTGGTGAAATTGTGTTGATCGATGAAATTCATACCCCAGATTCTTCAAGATATTTTTATGCAGATGGTTATCAGGAACGTCAAGATCGTTCAGAGCCACAAAAACAATTGTCTAAAGAATTTGTTCGTCAATGGCTAATCGAAAATGGCTTTCAAGGTTTAGAAGGGCAAAATATTCCAGAAATGAGCAATGAAAAAATAGTAGAAATTTCTAACCGTTATATTGAGCTCTATGAAAACATTACGGGTAAAAAATTCGTTAAAGCGGATACTAGTGATATATTAAATCGTATAGAGAATAACGTACTAGATTATTTAAAAAGCAAGGTGTAAAACCTTGCTTTTAATCCAATTTTAGTGTTATAAAATGTTAAGTTCTTGCATACATTGTTTCATGGCTTTGTAAGTTCGTTCAATATCATTATCTAAGCCAATTGAAAAACGAATAAGACCATCTGTTAATCCCATTTCTTTTTGTTCTTCTGGAGGAATTTCAGACGATGTGGCTGTACCAGGGGCATTGAATAAAGTTTTATAAAACCCTAAACTTACTGCAAGATAGCCTAAGTTTCTTTCTTGCATTAATTCCATCAATGCATCGGCTTTCTCTAGAGAACCAGCATCAAAAGCCAACATGCCTCCAAAACCATATTCTTTATTGTACATGCTTTTAAAGAGCTGATGTTGAGGATGACTAGGCAATCCTGGATAGATTATCTTTAAGCCATCTTGTTCAAATTTTTCAGCTAAGTATAATGCGTTTTCACTATGCTTTTTAATTCTAATATGTAAGGTTCTGAGATTTTTGAGTACACTAGCGGCTCGTAAACTATCCATAACTGGGCCCAACAACATACTGGCGCCATCATTAACATCTCTTAAACTGCTAATAAATGCATCTTTACCACAAATTACACCACCAACCGTATCACTGCTGCCATTAATAAATTTCGTTAAACTATGAATAACAATATCAGCCCCAAGCTGTATAGGAGAAATAGTTAGTGGAGAAAAAGTATTATCAACCACCAATTGTAATTGATGCGCTTTGGCTACTTTAGAAAGAGCAACGATGTCTGCAACTTCTAATAAAGGATTGCTTACAGATTCTATATAGAGTACTTTAGTTTTATCGGTAATGGCATCCATTACTTGATCAACTTTAGTAATATCTACAAACGTAGTTTGTATACCAAACTTTGGCGCAAAATTTTTGAGAAAGGCATAAGTTCCACCGTAAATTGTTCTTGACGATATGATATGATCACCTTGTTGACATAATTGCATAAGCGTTGGCGTTATCGCTCCCATTCCTGAAGCACAGACGTTAGCCGATTCAGAGCCTTCCATAGCAGCTAAGGCTTCACCAAGATACAAATTAGAAGGACTAGAATGACGAGAGTATAAATAACATCCTTCTAAATTGCCTTCAAAAGTATCTGTCATTGATTTGGCGGCTAAAAAGGTATAGGTCGAAGAGTCTGATATGGATGGATTAACTCCCCCAAATTCACCAAAATATTGTAGGTCTTGTATTTTGTCTGCCGGATTAAATGTCATAATATTTTTTTGTGTAAAATTACGATGACATAGATTAATTAACAATTAAAATATTTATATATAGAATATTTAACACTATTTAATAATTAAATTGGTTATATTTACTATTAGCAAATGAAAAGGTTGAAGAAATAAGAAAAATTATCACTTATGGATGCTATAGATCAAAAACTCATTAAGTATTTACAAGAAGATTGTAAAGTTACTACCAAAGCTTTAGCCATAAGATTAAAGTTATCGAATACGGCGGTGTACGAAAGAGTTAGGAAGTTGGAAAGATATGGCGTAATAAAGAAATATGTGGCTCTAATTGATGGTAGTAAAATTGACCGATCGTTTCTAGTGTTTTGTCAAATCAAATTACTACAGCATAAGCATGATTATGTGGTGAATTTTGAAAAAGAAATTATCAAGTTCAACGAAGTTATAGAGTGTCATAATGTAAGCGGAGAATATTATTTCGAAGCTTCTACTAGAATTGATATCTCAATATCATCATCAATAAATTTATCTTTTAAATCATTATAAAACGATTTAGATTTATATTTAACATTATACTGGGCACGGTTTAACTTGAAGATATCACTTTTAACCATTAATTGATTATTAGATTGATTAACCTCGGCTAAAAAAGAAACTGCATTGGTTTTGTCTTTTATGGTTAAGTCACCTTTAATTAATGTTTTATTTCCTTTTTGTTCGCTACCAGTTACTTTAAACTTTGCAGTTGGATAAGTTTCAACCTCAAAAAAATCGGCACTTTTTAAATGGTTTACTAATTTGGCATTGTACTCATTATCGGCTGGCATATCTAAATCTACAATACTATTCATGTCAATAGTAAATTCACCTCCAACAATTTTATCACCATTAAGGTTAAAATAACCGTTAGATAATTTAATAATGCCATGATGAGATCCGGTAGGTTTAAAACCTTTCCAATTAATGACAGATTTATCTAGATCTGCAGAAAACTTTTCTTGTGCTAAACTCGTGAAGCCAATAAAGGCTATGGCTATTAAAGCAATAATTTTTTTCATAATATTAGTTTTTGTTCATGTTAGGGTATATAAAATGCCCAGAATATTACAATGATAATACTCTGGGCACTAAGATAATATAAAACTTAATTTTGTGCTTTGTTTTTCTTGAATTTATCGAATTGAGAATCTTCTTTCTTTTTTGGCCAACTATTATTCTCTGTATCTACATCGGCAGTTAACTTGTTAGGGTCAACATTGATTTCTTTAATTTCCTTATCGGAAGCAAAGACTTTTTTAATTTCTTTATCATTAAATCTCCAAATTTCTGCTGGATAGGTTACCTCTTTTTTAGAACCATCGGCAAAAACATATTCTACTAATATTGGCATTACTAAGCCTCCTGGTTTCTCAAAAATAATTTCATAAAAGTACTTTGTGTCTTTTAAGGCTTTTCTTTCTTCTTTTGAAAAATTATCTTTAAGGTATTCTTTTAATAGAGGAATATCATTGACAGGATCTTTTACATTGGCCATGTCGGCGGTGTAATCGTCACTATCTGTATTCACTAAGTATAGGTTTGGACCTAAATCTTCAACACTCATGCCATAAGCTTTCGCCATTCTCTTAACTCTTGCTGTTGGTTTATCTGTTACCACATACTTTTTAACATCTTTTACACCAATATCGTTATAGTCTGTAGTGTAAAACCATCCCCTCCAAAACCAATCTAAGTCGGTACCAGAAGCATCTTCCATTGTTCTAAAGAAATCTGCTGGGGTTGGGTGTTTAAATTTCCATCTTTGGGCATAAGTTTTAAATGCTTTGTCAAATAATTCATGACCTAAAACTACTTCTCTTAAAATATATAAACCTGCTGCAGGTTTAGAATATGCATTTGGGCCACTTTGGAAAACATTATCGTGTTGAGTCATGATAGGTGTAATTCTACTTTGGTCTCCACTCATATAACTAACTACATTTTTAGGATATGCTCTTGACGGAAAGTTTGGCTCAAATCTTTGTTCTGCAATCATTTGTGCAAAAGTGTTTAAACCTTCATCCATCCAACCCCATTGACGCTCATCAGAATTTACAATCATCGGAAACCAATTGTGTCCAACTTCATGAGTTATCACTCCAATCATACCATTTCTTGTTCTTGTACTATAAGTACCATCTTCTTTTGGTCTACCATAATTCCAACAAATCATTGGGTATTCCATTCCTTGCTGTTTCGCATGTACAGAGATAGCTTTATGATAAGGGTAATCAAACATTTGATCTGAGTACGATTTTAAGGTATTGGCCACAACTCTAGTAGAATATTCTTCCCATAACGGGTTACCTTCTTTAGGGTAAATAGAAATTGCCATTACATCTCGATCTCCAATTTTCACAGCTTGAGCATCTAATATAAATTTCCTTGAACTTGCAAAACCAAAATCACGAACCATTTCTGCTTTTAATTTCCAAGTTTTTGTTTTTTTAGAAAATGATTTTTCACTTTTTTCAGCTTCATCTTGAGTGACCACAATAACAGGCTTGTCGTAAGATTTTTCCGCTTGTTGGTAACGTTTCCATTGTTGAGCCGTTAACATTTCTTTTCTATTCAGTAGATGACCAGTACCATCGAGAATATGATCTGCAGGAGTGGTAATATTTACCTCGTAATTACCAAATGGCAGAGCAAATTCTCCTCTACCTAAAAACTGTAGATTTTGCCATCCTTCTACATCGTTATACACTGCCATTCTAGGAAAAAACTGTGCAATTACATAGGCGTTGTTGCCATCTTTAGGAAAATGTTCATAGCCAGATCTAGCTCTGTTAACAGTATGGTCTGGGATATTATACCACCATTTGATTTTAAAAGATGTTTTGGCGCCAGATTTTAATACCTCTGGTAAATCTATACGCATCATGGTATGATTGATAAAATGTGGTAAATCATTACCGGCAATATCTTGAACAAAATCAATTTTAAAGCCACCATCGAAAGGCTTGCCTAAAAACTCTTGAGTAAATTTTTGGGGTTTGTAAAGCACCGACGGCCCACCAGCTGTTACTTGAGGTTTTTGAGAATCTGGTGCGCGAACATTTTGATCTAATTGTACCCAAAGGTATTCTAAGTCCTCTGGAGAATTATTGTAATATGTAATAATTTCTTCTCCGTAAATTCTTTGGTTTTTATCATCTAAGATAATGTCCATTTTATAATCAGCTTGCTGCTGATAATAGTTTGGGCCTGGGGCACCAGAACCAGTTCTGTAAACATTAGGTGTTGCTAGTTCTTCCTTTAACTGTTTAAATTTACTAATGTTATAATGTCCGGGCTCTCTTTCTTTTTGCTTAGACTCTTGACCGAATGACACGGTAAAAATCATTAAAAGAGAAACGCATAACGCTATTTTTTTCATATGTCTTTGATGGGTTAAAATTTAGGTGTCGAAAATAGTATTTTTGATAGGGATATACTTATAATTTAAGTTAATTTTAACATTTCTTTATCTTTTTCCTTGATTAAAATGTAAGTTTTTTTAATGTTTTTGACGTTTAGTTTAATAAAATTCTCTTGATCTGGAAATTCTTCGTACAACATTTTACTCTCTACCTCAATAGATTTTATGCTATCAATATGAAGTGCCTCTAAATAAAAATACACCACATCATTATTATATTCCTTACCAATGTAGTTGAGTTTTACCAGTTGATCGTTGACTGTGATTTTAAATTTTTGAGCGAGGTATTTTTGAATGTAAAAGTCAGAATTTTTAGCCTCCGCCGGTGTGTCTAACTCAAGCTCAGTATCGTACCTAGATTCTAAAGTGTTCTCCACATCATCAATAAAAAAGCGCATGGTAATTTGTAATGCTTGTTCTTCTTCTTCAGAAATCGTAACGTCCTTAAAGCGAAGCACATTGATAGCTTTTTGCATCAAATGAATGCAACCAATCGCATGATGAAAACGCGTATGATTTGCACCTGGATATACCAAATAAGATAAACCCATTTGATTAATTCGACGTAATCTTTGAAAGTATTTATGTTCAATTAAATCGAAAATTTGAGAATTCGGAATCGTAATAAATCCGTAAATTGGGTCGTTAAAGATTTTAAGTTTGTTACTTGTCATCAAACTTTAAAGTTTACATTAATTTTAAACAAATATACATGAACACTATAAATATTCTTTGGGTTGACGATGAAATCGATCTTTTAAAACCTCATATCCTTTTTTTAGAACAAAAACAGTATAATGTTACCACGTGTCAAAGCGGAACAGAAGCACTTGAAATTATTGATGATGCTAATTTTGATATTGTCTTTTTAGACGAAAATATGCCTGGTTTGACCGGTTTAGAAACGCTGAAT
>JAUIJW010000091.1 GCA_030431085.1 Bacteroidia bacterium | reverse complement strand
AAATACACCGAATCTGCACCATTATCTAAGGCGGCTTGAAGCGATTCAAAATTTCCGGCCGGTGCCATTAACTCAATACTGTGTTGATCTTTCCTACTCATTATCTTACAATTAACTAGTTATTTTTTGGAAATGCAAAATTACGACATATAATTGAAATGCAATGTCTCTGTTAAAAATTATCTATCGTCCTGTTTTTTTGATATAATTTAAACAAAATGTAATAAATTTTAAACAAAGTGATTTAACTACCATGTAAATTTAGCATCTTTGCAGCCTAAATAATTTTAATTTTTATAAGAATGAAATTAGCTGTTGTTGGTGCTACTGGTATGGTAGGCACAGTTATGTTAGAGGTATTGAATGAAAGAAATTTTCCTTTTACAGAATTATTATTGGTAGCTTCAGAAAAATCTGTAGGTAAAAAGATGTCTTTTCAAGATAAAGAATATACCGTAATTGGTTTACAAGATGCTGTTGATCAAAAACCAGATATTGCGCTATTTTCTGCAGGCGGGGCCACTTCACTTGAATGGGCACCTAAATTCGCCGAAGCGGGTACATTTGTAGTCGACAATTCTTCAGCTTGGAGAATGGATCCTTCAAAAAAATTAATCGTTCCAGAAATTAATGCCACTTCTTTGACTAAGGAGGATAAAATTATTGCCAACCCAAACTGTTCAACCATACAAATGGTTGTTGCTTTAGCACCATTGCATCAAAAATATCAGATTAAAAGGCTAGTCATTTCTACCTACCAATCTATTACTGGTACTGGTGTAAAGGCTGTGGCTCAGTTAGAAAATGAATATAACAATGTAAAGGGAGATATGGCTTACCCGTATCCTATTCATAGAAATGCCATTCCGCATTGCGATGTTTTCGAAAATAATGGCTATACCAAAGAAGAAATGAAATTGGTTAGAGAGACACAAAAAATTCTTAATGATAAAACGATTGCTGTTACTGCTACCGCTGTTAGAATACCCGTTGTTGGCGGACATTCTGAAAGTGTGAACATAGAATTTGAAAATGAATTTGATGTGGCAGACATTAGAAAAGTTTTACATGAAACCGATGGTGTTACCGTTCAAGATAACTTAGATACGAATACTTATCCTATGCCAATTTACGCAGAGGGTAAAAACGATGTGTTTGTAGGTAGAATTCGTAGAGATGAGTCTCAAGAAAACACCTTAAACATGTGGATTGTGAGCGATAACCTACGTAAAGGTGCCGCTACCAACACGATTCAAATTGCGGAATATTTATACCACAATAATATTGTAGCATAATATTCGATTCAAACTTTCACACCAAAAATCCTAAGTAATTTTTACTTAGGATTTTTTTTATCATAACTTAATCGTGCAATTTAATACCTTTTATGATTCTCTTTAGATAAGAATTTAATGTGCTTTTACTTTCCAAACCTATATATACACTGCTTTCTATCACTTTTTTCAGATCTGATAACACTTTTAATCAATGTTATTTATAGTTATTTAACCTCTCCATTCTCTGTTCTTTTATACATCAACTGCCCATTTTTAAATTCGAATACTATGCTCGTCCATCGAAAGAGTATTAAGTTCATAAAATTGCCTTTTTTTAACCTAGCACGATATGGAAGTACTACAATATGAAACTCGCCATCAATAATAGATAATGGATGTATTTTCACATACCTCAAATGATTACCATTTTTTCTAAACACTTTCCTTCTATTTTCAATTCCAATCATTTTAATTTCAAACCCATCGATTGACTCTGGTAACTTTTTCAGATAGTCTTGATATTCTAAATAAATTGTTTTTGGAGGAATTTTGTGTAAAGCTTTGTTATGAAATGAATCAATTTCGAGAATATACTTTTTAATTGCTAATAAATACAATGAATCGGTTTCTGACCTATTTAACAATTCCGAATCATTATTTTGGCCGAAAACGGTAAATGACGCAAGAAAAATAAAACTTATTAAGCAAAATCTATTCATTTATTACTATTATAAATCATTTGGTTACCTAAATTAACTATTCACACTAAGATTAATAAATCATCGATTAAATCACAATGGGTATAGAACATTTCACAAGCGTTATTTTGAGGCAATTCCCTAATTAAATATAATTTGTAGTTTTTCATTCTAGTTCATTAAACTTAATTTCATCCACATCAATATAATTTCCAACTAATTTTCCCGTCTTATCCAACACCATTATTGAGGGATAACTTCTTAGCCCTAATTTTCTTTGAATGTTTGCTCCATTCGCCACAACCTTAAATGTTGTTCTTTTATAATTAAACCCTTGTTCAACTTCCTGTTGTGGGCAGGCAAATACAATTATTGCTTCTATCTCGTCTGCTCTTCCAGATTCTTGTATCTTTTGGTCTAATGCATAAACCTCATCTTTTTTAAATCGAAAACTATCCGCTTCAAGCTCAAATCTTAAAACCACTAACTTTCCTTTCAACTTATTAAAATTAATCTTTTCTCCCGTAATAGTTTTAAGTTGAAGCTCTGGAAAAAAAGCACCATCTGCTCCACTGTTTAAATCTTTACTCTCTTTAAAGGAGGCATTTATATCTTGCGGATTATAATAATATTTAACAATTTTACCTTTTTTATCGTATACACTTTCAAGTGGTAAATTTGGGTTTTCTTGTATCAACTTGGCAAACTCCTCTTTACTTACTCTTTTACCTGTTTTTTTATTATAAACCTTATTGACGTTAAAATTCTTATTGAGTTCTACCTTTGAATACTGAACAGATTCAATGTTTTGCGATTGTAATTCTGTAATTATAGCCAATAATATGACCAACAATAACATTTTATTTATTTTCATTCTCCCTATTTTTCTATCAATGAATAAATTTAATTGTTAGTTTAAAAGTAATCATTTTAAACATGGAAATCACGTCTAAATTATGATCATCCTTTGCATTTATTTTTTAATTTTCGTTTCATATAAATTCCTAACATCTCGTTAATTTTATTACCCAATGTTTGTAATGTATTTTTTATAAATCCAAATACCTAAGCCATAAAACAATGCTAAAAAACCTATTAAAAAAATACTACCAACAAACCAACCTACATTGCCCATCACCCAAACAAATCCGAAATAGTAATACTCTAAACTATCAATTGGTTTAAGTGAAATTTCAACATTAGAAGGTTTACTAAGAATATCCATTATTAACATAAATACTACAAACCCCAACAGAACACTCAATAGTCCAAAAATGATTTTGTTTTTCTTCATACCCTCATTAATTAAATAATATTAAGACCTCCCTACACGCTGTACATCCGCATTTATTCGATCATAAAATTCAGTTTGATTATCTATGTGCAAAACCAAGTTCTTATATTTTCTTTTAATACCATAAAGTCCCGTCAATGTATTTTCTTCTTTCAAACGAATAATAATATTATGGCTTTCTAATTCGCCTAAAAATGAAAGTTTTCGAGTTGTTTTATCTAATTCAATATCTTTAGATGATATTTCTACACAGTCAATATTTTCAACATCAATTACTGTTTCATTCATAATTCCATATCGAAGGTACAACTTATTGTTTTCTATTAATATGGGCCTTTTGTACATCGACTTTAGAAATCCAAAAAGTTGAATACCTGAATAGACGCTCAAAAAGGTTAAAATCCAAGCCAAGGTCGCACTCCATTTTAAAAGCAAAATATGAAGAGTTACTGTTTCTATAGCAACAATACATATTATAGCCATTAATAGACTAACCGTTCCGCTATTTTTGTGATAAGAGAATTCATTGGCTTTTAACCTCCTACTTTTCCAATAAACAAACCCATAGTAAAAAACTGCAATTTCTGTTACCACTGGCATTACCACGCTTTTAGGTAGTATGTCATTACACGTGTTTTTTAGAGCGATAAAAAAGTCAGACGATTTGTTACCAATTGATTTATAACGTTTTATAGCTCTATTTGCATTATAAATTACATAGGATACTATAGAAAGTTCAATCACCGGAAGTGCCCAAATCTTGAAAATATCTAGATAATATTGGTATGATGTTGGCAATATCATAAAGCCAATTAACATTCCAAGAATCATTAATGGTAAGGCTGTAATTTTGGGAATATTTGTTTTTTTGATTAACAAAAAATAGATGAGAGGTACCGTTATTAACAAATCAAACGTAATTCCAACAGATAGGCTGTTGGGGTTGGTTGCAAAAATTGATGACTTGGCAATAAGTATCATCAAACCGATGATTAATATAGGTATTCCAAAAATGAGTAGTTTGCTATAAGATTTTAATATGTTTTCCATCTTCTTAACCCTAATATTTATTCTATGGATTGACTTTAAAATTAAAAACATCTGGTCTAGAATAATGCCCCACGACATCAAACATTCGCTTAGCTTTGATAATCTCTTTAAGATCTATTTCGGCATATATTATACCTTCTTCTGCTTCTAATGGCCCTTCAATAATCTTTCCATTTGGGGCAATAATTGCACTATTTCCTACATTAACCCATTCTTTGCCCTCTGGATAAAGATTTTTAAACTCAAATTCATCCGGTATATCCTCCATTTTTAATGGCATGCAAGTGCTGATTACAAACAACCCTCCTTCTCGAGCAATGTGTTGCATTGATTGAATCCAACCAAGACTCTTATCCCAAGTAGGGCAGGCTAATATTTGAGTACCACACTCATAGATAGCATTTCTTGCTAACGGCATTAAATTTTCCCAACAAATCAATCCTGCAATTTTACCTATAGTGGTATCATAGGCTTTTAAAGTACTACCATCGCCTTGAGACCATATTAAACGTTCTCCCCCTGTTGGAATTAATTTTCTATGTTTACCCAAAATTACTCCTTGGTTATCAATAAAAACTAGACTATTAAACAAACTAGCATTACTAGATTCGGCATTGCGCTCATGCATACCCATAACGAGATGAACACCAGCCGATTTTGCTGCTTTACAAAGTTTTTTAATAGAATCGTCTGGTATAGCAACTGCATTTTCAACCAACCGTAAATAAAGTTCATTCAAATCTGCACCCTTATGGTTAGGAATGAGCCATACCCAATCTGGGTAGCCAGCAATAAATGCCTCAGGAAAAACAATTAATTGAGCATTATTTTTACCCGCTTCTATGATGGCTTCACATGCTTTTTCAATGGTTTTTTCTTTATCTAAAAAAACAGGTGAAAGTTGTGCCGCTGCTACTATTAATTTCGATTTCATAATATCCTGTTGTTATACATTACATCCAAAAAATATTTTATGCAATATATTTTCTTACTTATTGAATAAGATACATCTTCATTCTTCCCTTTACGGAATTAAATCTCAGCTCTGTATTTAGCGTAGTCTAAGATAATCATTTTACTCTTTAGTAACAGCTATTGTTTTATTCATTCAAAGTCATTCGTGGGATAGCCCATATATTCTTTTCAAGGTCAACTGTTCCACCCATTTGTTCTTTAACTACCTGATCTGTTACTAGAATTCCTTTTTCTGCCATATTGTCGAAACTATCTATACCATTATTAGGAAAATTTTGTCTGGTTCTGTGAATATTGAATTGGCTAGAAAATTGTCTATCGAAAGATTTTTCTACACCATCCTTACCTATCATAAAACCAATTAATCCGCCCCAGGTAGCTGTTGGATTATCGGAGTCCCATCCCGCAAGAGTTCCAATTTTAATAGTGTCCTTCAAACGGTTACAAAAAAAGTACAATTGTCGTAGATATCGATTATTTGTTATGCCCAGATTCTCATATCAAAAGGGCAAAAGAGCTTAATCGTTCATTTACTCTACTTAATCCCAATTGTTCTTTGTTGACACGGCATATTTTCCTGCTCCAGTAAAAAAAAGTGCTAAGGAAATAATAGTATACATAAGAACTAACTCTGCTTTAACGGCTCCAGTATTGGTTAAAATAAATATGTTCTCAAAATGCTTTAAAAAAATAATAAAAATCATCCCTATAAAAAAGGCCAGTGAGGCTAGCCTTGTTCTATAACCAATTAGTATAAGTATTGGCGCAACGATTTCTGTTATGTATACACCATAAGCTAATATTTCAGGTATTCCCCGCTCTGCCAACATGCCCTTAATGGGATCAACTCCTTTGAGTTTTGCTATTCCGTGAAATAGCATTAAGCCAGCGATGGCTATTCTAATCATTAAAATACCAAGGTCTTTTTCTCTTTTCATCATTACAAGTATTGTTTATTCTTTAGACCTCTTTTTAGCTATTAGGTTTAATTTTTTTCTACCACCTAATTTTCTCATTTTTTTGTGTCTCATCTTTAAAAGATAATATTAGTATGAGAAAAATATACCGGCTTACTATATTAGGTTTGATTAGTATGAGAAAAATATACCGGCTTACTATATTAGGTTTGAGAAGCAACAAATACCTCCGCCATTTGTTTTTTACGCAAGGCTAGTATACCAAGTATACCAAAAATTATAGGGCCTATTACAACCAACAAAGTAATGATTAGCCCAACCATATCATCTTTAGACTTTTCTACCGTTCCTGTAGTGAAAACAGTAAAATCCCAAATCCAATGTAAAATCACTGCAGGAATTATGTTGAGGGTTTTAACTCTAATGGCCAGAAATAACAACCCTGTACTCATGGCCAATAGAGATTGTATTGCTGATAAACCAAAGTCTCCTGTTGTAAACCCATTAACAATATGAACGACACCGAATAGCACCGAAGTAAAAATAACAGCGGGCCAATACCCATACTTGCTAGTTAAAGAACTCATAAAAACACCTCTAAACATGAGTTCTTCTGATATACCAACAAAAAAAGTATTAATCAATACCCATTTAATGAAGTCGGTATTTGAAAAAGCACCATTCATATAGGAGTGAATCAAACATAAGGTTATAATCACATATGGAATTATTAGAATTTTATCTGTGTATTTACCCGAACCAGACAACCCCATACGAATGTGGCTGCGCCCTATAAAGGCAAAGAGCACTACCGTTGCCGCGGCAAGGAATATACCATAATTTAGTTGACTAGAAATCTGTTCACTCAATGCTACCTCAGACTCAAAGTCTCCAGTAATAAATTTTAAACCGAAAGTAAAAAAAGACCATACAACAAAGACAATTAAAGCAGTGATTAATGCTATTTTTTTCATAAATAAGAAGGTTAGTTAGTTTTTAATTTAAAATGTTCTCTAATATAGTTAGAATATTTTTACTAAATCATTCACTCTAATTACTAAATCTACAGGTATTTTATTATTATAGTTTTAGTTATGATTTTTCTTTAAAGAAGTTGACAATCACCTCTGCAAAATCATTTGATTTTACAGTACTCGAATGGTTCCCGTTTACTAGACTAAATCTACTATTGGGTATTAGATTTTGTAAATCTTTTGGATTACCATTATCTAAATCATCTACTCCACAAATCACTAAAGTCTCTGCATTAATAGCATTAAGTTCTGTGGCAGTTGTTACAGGTTGGTAATCTTGTAAGTACCCCAATATTTTAAAATCTGCATTAACACTTCTTGCAAAATCCAACGCTCCTTTGGTCATGTCATTAGGCTTAGTTCTTCCAGAAAAAGCATTTGCAAACTCTATTTTCCGATCCCAATTTGGATTTGTAAAATCTACACCCATACCTCCTAAAACTGCTTTGGTTATCCGATTATCTTTCGTAAGCAATTTCGCAAGCACAATAGAACCTCGGGAGTACCCCACTGCCATATATTTTTTGACATTTAAATGGCTCATTAGCGCAGTTAAATCTTTTATTTCAGCATCATTTTTATAAGCATCTGCATTTTGTGGCTTATCAGAACTACCATTACCTCTTAAATCTGGAATAACCACTCGATAACCTAAATCTAACAACTGCTTCTTTAACTCAGACTTTCCCCAATTTCTATTCCCATCAACAATAAAACCATGAATTAACAAAACTAAATCTCCTTTACCTTCATCGCTATAAGCAATTTTTGTCCCATCGAATGATGTAAAATATGATTTATCAATCTCTGCAGTTTTATTTTTATAGCTTGTTAATGAAAAAGCAGAAATGAATGCTAATATGATGAAAGGAATATGTTTAATGTACATGATTTATTATATCTAGTTAAAAATTTATTTTTTAAGACTACTCTTATAGATAGTTTTTTAATTTTCAGCTTTCAATCTCAACTTTTTAATAGCCGAGCATTGTTATTCGGTTAAAATAATAAGCTGACAAGTCGTTAAAGGCTGCTACTTTGTTCTTCCAGTGAGCTTGAGTATCCTCATGCCTTGTTATGAACTTTTTGCCTTTTTAGTATTTTAACTATCCTATTATTAATGATTTCCGACAAGTTCCAATTGTATAATTTA
>JAUIJW010000270.1 GCA_030431085.1 Bacteroidia bacterium | reverse complement strand
CCAGATATAGTAGTAAAAATGCTACGGAAGCCACAAAACGTTATTTAAAAATTGCTGAAGATAACAATATGAGCTTAGCTCAAATGGCTTTAGCCTTTGTTACCGACAGACCTTTTATGACCAGTAATATTATTGGTGCAACGTCTTTAGAGCAATTAGAAGAAAACATTGATAGCATCCATATTAAATTAAGTGATGATGTGATGAAAGCAATTAATGAGGTTCATGCAGAAATACCAAATCCTGCGCCTTAAAATTATAATTCCTTAATAGTATATAAACCTACAAATCTTCGTTAAAGGTATAAAAAACAAAAACCCCTTCCACATTTAGTGAAAGGGGTTTTAGATATTATTTGATTTCCTTACCATCTTTATCAATAAAGTGGTATTCAAGATATGTGTAAGCATCTCTAGGTAAAACTTTTACCCATTTTTTATGTTCTAAAAACCATTTAGAACGTACTGATGGAAACCCTTTGGTTATAAAGGCTGCTATAAATGGATGCGCATTTAAGGTTATCTTTTTATAGTCTTTTTTGAAGAGTCTCTCAAGGTCTTGAGTGATTCGTTGAATTACTTTTATTGGTGCTTCAATCTCCTCACCTGCAATTCCATTGGGATTTTCTTCTTTTGTTTTAATATTGCGTTCTGGGCGAACACGTTGTCTGGTAATTTGTATTAAACCAAACTTACTAGGTGGCAAAATCTTATGTTTTGCCTTATCATCGTTCATTTCGTCACGAAGATGATTGTACAATTTTTTTCGATTCTCCGCTTTTCCCATATCAATAAAATCGACTACAATAATTCCTCCCATATCACGTAAACGTAATTGTCGGGCAATTTCTGAAGCAGAAATTAGATTGACTTCTAAAGCAGTGTCCTCTTGATTTTTTTCTTTGTTAGATCGGTTACCACTATTGACATCAATAACATGCATCGCTTCGGTATGTTCAATTACCAAATAGGCTCCTTTTGCCATGGAGACTGTGCGACCGAAAGATGTTTTAATTTGTCGTTCGATACCATACTTTTCATAAAGTGGTACGCCATTTTTATACATCTTCACAATTGATTCTTTAGCAGGTGCAATTTGTTGCACGTAATCTTTAATCTGTCCATAAAGCACTTCGTCATCTACTGTAATACTTGAGAATGAATCGTCAAAAATATCTCTTAAAATTGAAGAGGCTTTATTCATTTCACTCAACACCTTACTAGGATGATGTGCTTTATTTAATTTTCTACACATTGCTGTCCATCTATTCAGCAAATTCTGTAAATCTTTGTCGAGTTCGGCAACTTTTTTGCCTTCTGCGACTGTACGAATTATAACTCCGAAACCTTTAGGCGTTATGCTTCTTACCAAACGTTTTAAACGTTCTTTTTCTTCTTTTGATTCTATCTTTTGAGAGATTGAAATGCGATCAGAAAATGGCACGAGAACAATATAACGACCTGCTATAGATAACTCGCTACTAATACGAGGACCTTTGGTTGAAATGGGTTCTTTTACAATTTGTACTAATAGAGATTGATTTGATTTTAAAACGTTAGCAATGCTTCCGTTTTTATCAATATCTTTCT
>JAUIJW010000090.1 GCA_030431085.1 Bacteroidia bacterium | reverse complement strand
AGAGAAAAAGGATAAAATAAGCTTGACGAGAAGGAAGAAATGTTGAAAATTCCTTAAAATTACGTCTAGCAATAAGTTCTAAAACAGCTGCACAAAATATCTGAAAAGAAGAAAAACAAGATCTTTGAACAAATCCAAAGAAAATCATTTAGCACTGATCAATCAATGAAAAAAGTAAATTCATTGTACGCCTCGGCAAGTCTTTCTTATGATAATTTTGTGTACTTAGATATAACGGCTAGAAACGACTGGTCATCAACATTACCAGAAGACAATAGATCATATTTTTATCCATCAGCGAGTTTATCTGTATTGGTAGACCGTTTTATTGATCCTGATAAAGAAGTTATTAATTTATTAAAACTAAGAGGTAGCTGGGCACAAGTAGGTAACGATACGGGTACTTATCAAATCTATCAAACGTTTGATGTGCCAGGCCAAGGTTATTTAGGATTAACTACAATGGGGGTACAACCTGTTAAGTTTAATGAAGATTTAAAGCCAGAAACTATTACATCTTCAGAGTTTGGTGTTGAAGCCAAATTATTTAACAATAGATTGTTTACAGATTTCTCTGTATATAACATCAGTACAACTGATATGATTTTTGATGTGCCAATTTCTGACGCTACCGGATTTAGCTTTGCTAGAGAAAATATTGGAGAAGTAACCAATAAAGGATTTGAGGTAATGATCGGTGGTGCACCTATTGATACTGAAAAATTTAGATGGGATGTCTCAATGAATTTTTCTAGAAATAAGAACAGCTTAGTGAAGTTGATTGATGGATTGGATAACTTTACTTTAAATGAGTCTAATAGCGGTAATGTAGCAATTAGAGCGGTTGTAGGTGGTAGTATAGGTGATATATACGGTACTGTTTGGAAGAAAGATGACGATGGTAATTTATTGGTAAATGCAGAAGGTAGACCAATTGCTTCAGATCAAAAAGAATATTTAGGAAATGCCCAACCAGAGTGGTTAGGTGGTTTAACCAACTCATTTACTTTTGGTAACTTTAACTTTAGATTCTTAATCGATGGAAGATTCGGGGGTGAAATTTACTCTTCAACCTCTGCAGGTTTAGACGGTACTGGTGTGTCGCAAAGAAGTTTAGAGTATAGAGAAAATGGTGTTGTTATTGATGCTATAAATGAAGATACAGGAGCTCCTAATACAGTAAGTATTACTGGTCAACAATATTGGCAAGGTGTTTCTGGTATTGCAGAACCATATGTTTATGATCAAACTAATGTGAGATTAAGAGAATTGGCTTTAACATATAATGTGCCAGTTGATTATGCTAGTAAAATAGGAATGAACGCTGCTTCAATTTCTTTTATTGGTAGAAACTTATTCTTCTTATACAAAGCTGCAGATGATATCGATCCAGACGCTACTTTAGGTACAGCGCTTCAAGGACAAGGTATTTCTCTAAACAATGTGCCTACAGTACGTAGTATGGGATTCAATATAAGCCTTAAATTTTAAATAAGAGATGATGAAAAAAATATATAAAATAACAGGATTGTTAATTGCGTTAACGATATTCTCTACCGGATGTTCAGATTTTAACGATATTAACGAGAGACCTGATGCATTTACTGGAGATGAAGTGAGTGCAAAGTATTTCTTAACAGAAACACAAATAAAGTTGTATGCGCCAGACAGGTACCCTTACTGGAGAGCACAATTAATTCATGCCGATAGATATGCAGGGCATGTTACTTTTGGTCACAACGGTAGTTGGTGGGCAGATGGATTAGGATATACTTATAATGCAGGATATACTGATGCAGCCTTTGATTGGTTAGGATCGTATAACGGAACTTTAAGTACCTACTTGAACTTTGTGAAAACAGATGGTATTTTAGAAAATGATAGATATTTTGCTTTAGGATTGATTATGAAAGCATTGTACTACCAAATGTATACAGATACATTCGGAATGTTACCATACTCAGAAGCATCAGATCCTGATAACTTAACACCTCAGTATGATACACAAGCAGAAATTTATGCAGGGCTTATAGATGAATTGAATCAAGCGATGACCATAATCGGATCTCATACAGATACCGGTACAGGTCCTGAATTACTTACCATCAATGATTTGTTTTTTGGCGGTGATTTACAGCAATGGAAAAAATTAGCTAATTCAGTAAAATTAAGATTAGCTCTAAGAGCTTATGGTGCTTCTGGAGCAGATTTTGCTTCAACAGCTATTACTGAAGCTACACAAAACCCTTTGTTGGTGTCTGAAACAGAAAATGTATTAATGGAGAAAGATCCAGATATCAGCCAATGGGCAAATGCAGCCTATGGAGATGTATGGCATAACTTTGGAGGTTTAGGTTCTAAGTGGAGTGTTGGCGAAACATTAATTAACTATTTAAGAGATAATAATGACCCTCGTTTAGGGATGTATGCACAACCTATCGCTGGAGGTACTGTAGATTTCTTAAAGCCAGAAAGTGATTTAGCTTTATATAACAAAAGAGTAGACTATATCTTATCTGTTTTAGATCATGCCAATGTGCCTTATACTGAAACTGAAGATGGTGATAAGCGTCAAATTGTTATACCTGATGGTGTATATTACGTAGGACAACCTTCAAGAATAAACGCAGAAACGTATCCTTTTGTAAGTTATGATTTATTCTCTAAGCCTGCAGAAATTATTACTAACCCTAAAAATCAGGGTAAAGAGATTTTTCCAGAAATTGTTTTCACAGCTGCCGAAGGTAATTTCTTACAAGCAGAGGCTATACTAAAAGGTGTGGGTTCTGGTGATGCTCAAAGTTTTTACCAAGAAGGTATTCGTCAAGCCATGTTGATGTGGGAAGTAAGTGAGGCGGACATTAATACGTTCTTAGCTAATGAACCAATGGCTCAATTAAATGGTTCTGCCGAAGAAAATCTAGAAAAAGTAGCTATTCAACGATGGATTGCCGCTTACACAGATGGATTTGAAGCTTGGGCTATTGTAAGAGATACTGGCTACCCTTCAGAATTAGCAGCTGGGGTAAGTGATCTTGATATTTATAGCTTAGGAACATTAAACGGAGAATATCCACAACGATTACGTTATGGTAATAATGCCTATAATACAAATGGAGCTAATACAGAGCAAGCTGTTAGCGTTCAAGGACCAGACGTACAAGGCACTAAATTATGGTGGGCTAAATAGTAGTTCATCTACTTAAAAAAAAGCAACTTATTTAATAAGTTGCTTTTTTTTTGAATCATATTTTGATTAATCTAATTTTCTAATAGAAGTATCTCCTATTACAATACCTTTTTTTATTTCTGGAGAACCAGAATATTTAATACTAGCTTCTCCATAAGCTGTTACCCGGATTAAATCTTCAACTTTTAAATTAAATTCGCTTTCGCCATAAGCTGTAATTTTTACTTCACTAGTGGTTGCTTTTTCTGTGTTGATTTCACTTTCTCCGTAGCATACCATTTTATGTTTGTCAATCTTACCTTGTTTTATAGATAATTTACTTTCACCATAAATGGCAGTATGTAATTCGTTAACGTTAATAGATTTAA
The DNA here is from genome assembly GCA_030431085.1 of Bacteroidia bacterium. Classification (GTDB taxonomy): domain Bacteria; phylum Bacteroidota; class Bacteroidia; order Flavobacteriales; family Flavobacteriaceae; genus Lutimonas. The sequence continues at coordinate 4,929 of JAUIJW010000090.1, read as the reverse complement.
TGTCAACTTCAGATTCGCCATAAATACTTAAATTGAAACGATCGTTTTTTAAAACACTTTCAACGGTAAAGTTCTCTTCGCCTCTTAAGGATAGAGAAGCTAAATTTTTGTAAACTACTGTTGCTGTAACAACTGTACCATCATAATAAGGTGATTTATGAGAGTGCCCATTCATATGAATTTTTTTATTTTTAGTGGTGGTTTTAGCATCTTCTAGATATAGATGTATTTCTTCACCAGATTGTTCTAAATTGAACTTGTCTAAAGATTCACTGATAGAATGAATAATAACAGATTCTTGATCGCCTTCAATAAAATTAACTTCAATATGAGGACTAATAATAACTTTACTAAAAGGTTTTAATTCATAAGTTTTAACTTGTGCTAAGGTGATTATTGGACTTAACAAGAGGATAATTAATAGCAACAAATATTGGGTTGTTGAACGTGAAATGATGTTTGACATAATCTTAGGTTTTTTATAAAGATAACAGATTTGAAATATTGTTACAGTTGATGTCTTTCTCAAAAAAAAGGTTGGTAATATTACCAACCTATATCATGAATAATTAAACCTAAGAGATTTTAATCTTTCTTGGAGGTTTTTGTTTAGCTTCTTCTTTTTTGGGTAAATGTATGCTTAAAATACCATCGGTATATTTAGCACTAATTTGGGATTCATTAATAGATTCAGGTAAATTAAAACTTCTCTTAAATGAAGCATAACCAAACTCTCTACGTGTGTAATTTTCATACCCGTTGTCATTCTCGTCTTTTATTTCTGTTGAGATTGACAGAATTTGATTTTCTAAATCAATTTTAAAATCAGATTTCTTTAACCCAGGTACAGCCATATCTACAAAATAAGCGTCTGGTGTTTCTTTAATATTAACCTTTGGTAAACTTAACCCAGTATTGAAATTGGATGTAAATACTGCGGGCAAATCTCGGTTAAAAATTTCATCAATCCATGATGACCATGTAGGGAAGTTTGCAATTGGATTTGAAGTGTTTTTTGTCAAACTTCCATTTTTGGGAACATTCATTAAAGTGCTCATAATTAAAAAATTAAAAGTTAAACATTAATTCAAATAACACTAGTAATAAAGCAAATGATGTGCCAAGTTTATTTTACTTAATCTAAAATGATTCGCCTCGGCAAGAACCTGTCAAATTGACATTTTATTGTATACACATTAAATTGAACAGTATAATTATATTAGACAATAAATGCATTCAATGCTTAATTTTTTGTATTCTTGAATTCAATATGACCAATGTACTAGAAAAACATATCGCCTTAATAATTAATGATAATATTGATAAAAAAGCTTTAATCAATGCATTATTATTAAATACTTTAGATAATAAACAGTTTATTATGAGAGGCTCTCGAGGTCAAGTATACTCAGATACAGAACTTCATGATATGATTGCTAAAGAACAACGCTATGATCAAGTGATTGTAGCAAAACATTTGAATAGAAAATTAAGAACGTTTTCTTCTGGAGAAAGAAAAAAAATGTTTTTAGTATACATATTAGAACAAGATTCAGATTTTATTATTTTAGATAACCCCTTAGATTATTTAGATCACGAATCAAGACAAGATTTAATAGATTATTTTAATCAGATTAACACTTCAAAAATTTTCATTCAATTAGCCAATAGATCATCTGATATTTTACCATTTATTAAACAAAAGTATGTGGTTGATGAAGCTAATTTTCAGCTTACAGCTTTAGATCATAGCCATAAAAATGCGGTTAATACTTTTAGCGTACCACCCACTATTAAGCAGTTTATTAAAATAAGCACCTTGGTAGTCTACCGTAATGTGTCTGTAAGTTATAACGGTCAACAAATCTTGAGAAATATTAATTGGACTATAAAACATGGCGAGTTATGGCAACTCGTTGGTCCGAACGGTTCTGGGAAAAGTACTTTACTCGATATGATCACAGGCGAGAATACTAAAGGGTATGGCCAAAATTTTTTCCTGTTCGGGAATAAAAAAGGAACTGGCGAAAGTATTTGGGATATTAAACAGAACATAGGTTATTTCTCACCCGTGATTACAGAGTTATTCGAACGAAAAAATTCTGTTAAAGAAATAATCCTTTCAGGATTTTATGATTCAATTGGTTTGTATCAAAAACCTACAGACCTTGAACGAAGAACTGTTGATACTTGGCTAGATGAGATGGAGCTATCAGAATTATGCGAACAAACTTTTTTGAATTTATCAACTGGTTTGCAGAGAGTAGTGTTGATATTAAGAGCTGTTGTAAAACAACCGCCATTATTGTTGTTGGATGAGCCCATAGAGGGACTAGATGATACTAATGTTAACCTTATTATTGATTTAATTCATAAACTAAGAAGGGCAAAACAAATGGCAATTGTTTTTGTTTCGCATCGTATTGAACCGAAATTAAAAAGCGAATATATATATAAATTAACCCCTACAAAACAGGGTTCTATTGGCGAGATAATTTTTAATTAGAGTTTTTTAAAACAACAAAAAGAAAAGTTCTGCACTTTGTCAAAAGGTGTTGTATGATTGTAATTGAAGCATGAGATTGTTTTAAAATGTTTTGAAAATTTTTGAGAGAGCTCTTCTTTAGAATATTGTTGAATAGGAATTCCACTACATTTTTCTGGACCTTTTTTAGAAAATGTGCCAATAATTAAATACCCATTACTATTGATCTTTTGTCGAGACAAATCAATATAATTATTGATGTTATGTTGCTGAGTTAAAAAGTGAAAAGCCGCTCTGTCGTGCCATAGATCATAAGTTTTATTACTTTTAAAATTAGAAGCATCTCCCACAATCCATTCTATTTGATTTGATAAATCGCCAAGTCTTTTTTGAGCTCGTTCAATTGCTTTTTCAGAAATATCAAGTATGGTGATATTGGTGTAGCCTAAATTGATTAAATGGTCTACCAGATAACTATCACCAGCACCTATATCTATGATATTTGCATGTTTAGGTAGGTTGAGCTTTTTAATATACTCCAACGAAACTATCGGTGTTTTTTCATACCAACTTAATTCATTTATTTTTTTGGTACTGTATATCTTATTCCAATGTTCTTGAGCATTAAATGATGTCATATTCCAAGTGTTCTAAATTGTGGTATTATTTTTTACTTACCGATTTAGGCATTCTCTTAATACTTTACTGGATTCACTTTAAAAAGCATGTAATAGCATTAGAAGAGCCATCACAATCATAATGGCATTTTCTATAAACGTTGCTTCTGTCATGGGCAATTGCAAAGCAGTACCTAAACAGGCACAACGGATAGACTTTTTATCAAGTAAAGTTTTTGTAACACCAATGGTAGTAATTCCTAAAACAATAATGGTTATGATTAGGGCTATTTCAATTTCAAAACGCATTAAAAACATTAGACCTAGTATAACTTCAATAAAAGGATAAATCTTAGCATACACATTAACTCTTTTAGCTAAGGGATCATACATTTTAAAAGATTCTGGAAAACCTTTTAAATCCAATATTTTAAAAAAGCTAAAAACAATATAGAATAACCCCATAAAGTCTAACATAAATGCACCCCAACTCCAGTTTTTATAATGCAATAATACACTTGCCGTTGCTATGTAAAAGATGATGATTAGCAATGGCTTTAATTGTTTTAGTTTGCTTTTTTCTTGCTCCATTTCAAAACTTGATTTTTTTAAAGAGTCAAAAACATTTTTAATTTCCTTTTCAGAAAGCAAATATTTTTCTGGTAAAGCTTTTTTGAGAATTTCCGTAGCAATGTGGCCGCTCATTGTAACCTCGGCTTCGGCTTTTTCGAGGTTTACAATAACTTTGGTAACCTTATCTACCTTACCTAAATATTTTTCTACCTCAGCTTTACAGCCTCCACAGGTCATTCCTTTTATTTTATATGTATATGTCATAGACCATTTTTTTGATGATTATTACACAAATAAATTTCGAAAAATTAACTTCATTTGTATAATTCTGGAAAATCCTTTTACAATTTTATCTATCGGTTTTCTTTTCCCTTTTTACTGCTTTAATTTTTTAAATGAAGTATGTGTATGGATAATTTTCCATTCTCCATTAATCTTTTCAAGAATTGAAGTCGCCACACCTTTGTTTTCAATAGTTCGCTCTTGTGTACCTTTAGCCTCATCACCCTTTATAACTATCGTATATAAGTAGTTTTCAGTAGTATAGGCGTAAGGTAAGTTTACAGTTATGTTGATTTCATAATCTGAAAATGTAAAGCTTTTAAAATGACCCAATTCAGGCCCTAAATGGTGGTCTATATAATCTTTGTAAGTACCTTCAACTTTACCTTGTTCAAACACGATTGCATCTGGTGTGAAAAGCTCAAAAGTGCCTTCAGTTGTTAGATTTTGAATAGCATCTTTATATGCCTTCATTGCGTTTTCAACTAACTGTTTTTCAGATTTTATATCTATAACCACTTCTTTTACTGATGTTTCTACTTCTGCTTGTTCTTTGTTTTTACAACTGCTAATAATTGCAAAACATAAAAGAATAAGTAATACGGGTTTTTTGAGTTTCATAGGATTGGTTTTTAGTTAGTTATACTGTCTTTTAATTTTTCCATATAGTCAATAACTTGTTGGGCTTCTGCTTCTGAAAACTTTGCCACTTTATGAATTAAAGTATAAGAATCTAAAGGCATCTTATCATTTTCAATCTGCTTGACAATAGACCTCAGCTTACTCGTTTTCCTTCTATTTGAAAGGTTATCCCATCCACTAAAATTCAATTCTTCTTTTCCTTTCCTGATATGACCATCAAGAAGCCAAGCAATAGGCTGTATCTTGTTGTACCAAGGGTATTGTGTGTTATTACTATGGCAATCGTAGCAAGAAACCTGCAACGATTTTCTAACCGTTGCAGGAACATTG
>JAUIJW010000269.1 GCA_030431085.1 Bacteroidia bacterium | reverse complement strand
AGAGGTATAAAAGATATAGCCAGTAGTACAGTTACATCAGAGTTTGGCGGAAAGTTTAAAGAAGATAGTATAAAAAGAGAATTTCTAGACTATATTAAGCTAGATACAAAATTTGAATAATAAATTATTACAACGAAATATAAAGAGTCTTCTATTAAGAAGGCTCTTTTTTTTGTTCAAATATGTAGGTCAATTAACGATATGTTAACTTCCGTTTGCCGAAAACATTGATAATTAAAGATATATCGAATGCTAGCAAAAGTATACGGCAGTGCGGTTTTTGGCATTGAAGCTACAACCATTACTGTAGAAGTTAATATTGATCAAGGCATTGCGTATCATTTGGTTGGTTTACCAGATAATGCCATTAAAGAAAGTAGCTATAGAATTTCTGCTGCTTTAAAGAATATCGGTTATAAACTACCAGGTAAAAAAATAACCATTAATATGGCTCCGGCAGATTTACGTAAAGAAGGCTCGGCATACGATTTAACCATTGCCATGGGAATCTTAACGGCATCAAATCAAATTAAAGCGCCAGATTTAAATCGATATATTATCATGGGAGAGTTGTCATTAGATGGCTCATTGCAACCCATAAAAGGTGCTTTACCAATTGCGATTAAAGCAAGAGAAGAAGGTTTTAAAGGGTTTATTTTACCAGAGCAAAATGCCAATGAAGCAGCGATTGTTAATGATCTTGAGGTGTATGGGATTAAAAATATTAAGGAGGTTATTGATTTTTTTGAAGAGAAAATTCAATTAATACCAGTAAAGGTCGATACTAGAAACGAGTTTCATAAAAATTTAGACCATCTAGATTTAGATTTTGAAGATGTTAAAGGCCAAGAAACTATTAAGCGATGTATGGAAATTGCTGCAGCTGGTGGCCATAACATTATTCTCATAGGCCCACCTGGGTCCGGTAAAACCATGTTGGCTAAAAGACTGCCAACAATTTTACCACCCATGCAATTGGCAGAAGCACTAGAAACGACAAAAATACATTCTGTGGTGGGTAAAGTTAAGAACCATGTTGGATTGATGTGCCAAAGGCCATTTAGAGCACCGCATCATACTATTAGTGATGTAGCTTTGGTAGGAGGAGGGTCTTATCCACAACCTGGAGAAATTTCATTATCTCATAATGGTGTGTTATTTTTAGACGAACTGCCAGAATTTAAGAGAAGTGTATTAGAAGTGATGAGGCAGCCTTTAGAGGATAGAGAAGTAACTATTTCTAGAGCAAAATTTACTGTAACTTACCCAAGTAGTTTTATGTTAGTTGCCAGTATGAATCCCAGTCCTAATGGTTACTTTAACGATGCTAAAGCAGTGATAAGCTCAACACCTTATGAAATGCAGAGGTACTTAAGTAAAATTTCAGGCCCGTTGCTAGATAGAATAGATTTACATATTGAGGTACAACCAGTACCATACGAAGAATTATCGAATAAACGTAAGGGTGAATCGAGTAAAATAATTAGAGATAGGGTAACAAAAGCAAGAACTATTCAGAATTTAAGATTTAAAAATGAGCCAAATACACACTACAATGCTCAAATGTCTGTCAAGCAAATAGAAAAGTATTGTGTTCTAGATACAGT
>JAUIJW010000268.1 GCA_030431085.1 Bacteroidia bacterium | reverse complement strand
TGTTAAATATGCCTTGTCTTCAGCAAGTGGTGTTTCTGAGGTAGCTTCAATTGGTGGTTATGTTCAAGAATATCAAGTGGACGTGAATCCAGAATTAATGCGCCAATATAATATTGAATTACACCATATTGTAAAAGCTGTAAAACAAAGTAATAAAGATATAGGGGCTCAAACCATTGAGATCAATCAAGCAGAATATCTAGTACGTGGTTTAGGGTATGTAAAATCAATTGCAGATATTGAAGATGCTGTTGTAACTTCCGAAAACTATACATCAATAAGAATTAAAGACATTGGAAAAGTATCATTAGGGCCTGCTACACGTAGAGGTTTATTAGATAAAGAAGGTGCTGAAGTTGTAGGTGCAGTAGTAGTTGCTAGATATGGTGCAAATCCTATGGAAGTTATTAATAACGTTAAAGAAAAAATTAGCGAGTTAAGTTCAGGGTTACCTACAAAAGTTTTAGCAGATGGTAGAACTTCACAAGTCACAATTGTTCCTTTTTACGATAGAACAGAATTAATTCAAGAAACTTTAGGCACATTAAATGAGGCTTTAACATTAGAGATTTTAATAACAATCTTAGTTATTATGGTTATGGTTTTTAATCTACGAGCTTCAATTTTAATATCAGGTCTGCTTCCTGTTGCTGTTTTATTGGTGTTTATTGCAATGAAAATTTTCAATGTTGATGCAAATATAGTAGCACTTTCTGGTATTGCTATTGCCATTGGTACAATGGTTGATGTTGGGGTGATACTTTCAGAGAACATCATTCGTCATCTAGATGAAGACAATGGAAAACTATCAATAAATACCGTAGTTTACAATGCAACCGCAGAAGTTTCTGGTGCAATTATTACTGCTGTTATGACAACTATTATTAGTTTCATTCCTGTATTTACAATGATTGGAGCTGAAGGTAAATTATTCAGACCCTTAGCGTTTACAAAAACCTTTGCTTTAACAGCTTCTATAATTGTTGCTTTATTTTTAATCCCACCTTTTGCAGCGTTTTTATTCAGAAAGAAAACCGTTAAAAAGAGTTTCGGATATATTATTAATACGGTTTTAATTTTATCAGGTATTATAGGTGTTATTTACAGTTATTGGTTAGGAATCATCTTAATAGGTTTTGGTATTACTGGAGTCTTAAAACTTCAAGAAAAAATAAATGAAAAGAAAGCAAACCTTGTAAATATTATTATTTCTGTTTCAGCAATTGTAATGCTGTTAGCAGAATATTGGAGACCATTAGGAGTTGATAAAAGTATCTTTTGGAATCTTATTTTTGTAAGTATTATTTGTTTTGGTTTATTAGGTGTTTTCTCATTATTCATAAAGTTTTATACTCGTATTTTAAAATGGTGTTTAGATCATAAATTATTATTCTTATCTGTTCCTACTGCTATTGTAATTGCAGGTGTTTTCATTATGAAAAATACTGGTAAAGAATTTATGCCATCATTAAATGAGGGGTCATTTTTACTAATGCCAACTTCAATGCCTCATTCTGGTGTTGAAGAGAATAAAAGGGTATTGCAACAATTAGATATGGCAGTTGCTAGTATTCCAGAGATTAAAACAGTTGTTGGAAAATCCGGGAGAACTGAATC